>JAGAUC010000225.1 GCA_017621015.1 Clostridia bacterium
GATATACGCCTCCCCAAAGCTGTAGGTCAGCGAAAAATTGGTTTTTTCGTGATGGTATTTACGGTAGATCGGATCCATCGTAACGTAAGACAAAATGTCATTCATCCACCCCATATTCCACTTAAACGAAAAGCCGAGCCCTCCCTCTTCAAAGCGCGTAACGCCATCGAAGGCCGTCGATTCCTCGGCGATCATCAGAACATCCGGGTAGGCTCCGCGCATATGTGAATTCAGCTTTCGGAAAAAGGCGATGGCCTCAAGGCTCCTGTTTTCTCCATAGACATTGGGCACCCATTCGTGCGGCAGGCGGTCATAGTCCAGATACAGCATGGAGGCTACCGCATCCACACGAAGTCCGTCGGCGTGATAATACTTCGCCCAAAAGCTTGCCCCCGATACCAAAAAGCACTCTACCTCATTGCGCCCCACGTCAAAGCATCGCGTGCCCCAGCCCCGATGCTCCATACGGTCGGCACCCTGATATTCGTAAAGCGGCTCGCCATCAAATTCATAAAGGCCGTGCGCATCCTTGGGAAAGTGAGCGGGCACCCAATCAAGGATCACGCCGATCCCCGCCCCGTGAAAGGCATCGATCAGCGCCATCAGATCTGTGGGCGTACCAAACCTTGCACTCGGCGCAAAATAGCCGCACACCTGATAGCCCCACGAGCCGTCGTACGGATGCTCCATCACCGGCATCAGCTCAACGTGGGTATAGCCCATTTGCTTGACGTACGGAACAAGCTCGTCGATCAGTTCCCGATAAGAGAGCACTGTGCCGTCCGCGTGGCGCCTCCAGGAGCCGAGATGCAACTCATAAATATTCAGCGGTTGCTCAAAGGGAGTCTTTCCCATGGTTTCGGCACGATGTCGAAGCCACGCCTCATCATGCCAATGATATTCGGAAGGGTCAAAAAATACCGAGGCCGTCCTTGGCGGCTCCTCCATAAAAAAACCGTAAGGATCGGCCTTGTATAGCTCCCCCTTTCGGGTTATCAGCTTGTATTTGTAGCACCCACCCATCTCAACACGCGCAGCAGCTACCTCCGTCTCCCAAACGCCTCCCTCGGTTGCCCGAATCATGGGTGTGTCCTCGTCCCAGTCATTGAAATCGCCGACCAAAAAAACCCTTTCCGCATGCGGCGCCCAAACACGAAAGATATAGCCGTCCTTTGTGCGGTGTGCACCCATATATTCATACGCGTGATAATTGGTACCTTCGTGAAATAAAAAAGCCGCAAAACCGTCGGCCTTGTGTTCCAAGCGTACTCCCTCCTTTTTTTGGTTATGCACTTATTATATTGTATTATGCGCGCATTTTTTAGGGAATTCTCGTGTGAAATGCATCAACCGCGCGACCGATTTCGACAAAAGCGGGTAAGTTTTTTCCAAAGTCATAAAATCATCAAAAATTATCCATAAGCAATACACATTCTCGCAATATAATAAAGATAACTCTTTTTTCATGGAGGTGGCATCTTGATCCAAGTAAAAAACCTGACCAAAAAATACGGTGATTGCTTCGCGCTGAATGACGTCAGCTTTGACATCGAGCGAGGGAAAATTTACGGATTTTTGGGCCCGAACGGTGCCGGAAAATCCACGACCATGAACATCATCACGGGCTGCCTATCCGCCACAAGCGGAAGCGTGACCGTTGACGGCAAGGACATTTTCGACAGGCCCCTTGAGGCCAAGCGAAAGATCGGCTATCTGCCCGAGCTTCCGCCCCTGTATACCGAAATGACACCCGCCGAATATCTCGCCTTTGTCGCTCACGCCAAGGGCGTAAGCTACGAGGATGCGCCTCGGAGCATCCGCAAGGTGATGGAGCAAACGGGAATCTCCCACGTGGCCGACAAGCTGATCCGCAACCTTTCCAAGGGCTACCGCCAGCGCGTGGGCATCGCGCAGGCGCTTCTCGGAGACCCTGAGGTCATCTTGCTGGACGAGCCCACCGTCGGTCTTGACCCCAAGCAAATTCTTGAGATCCGCGAGCTCATCCGTGAGCTCGGTAAAACCAAAACCGTTATTCTGTCCAGCCACATTCTGGCCGAGATCCGCGCGACCTGCGACCATATTCTCATCCTCTCGCACGGTCGCTTGGTGGCCAACGACTCCATTGAGGCTCTTGAGCAAAGCGCCATGGCGGATATCTCGCTCACGCTGGCTGTCAGGGGCACGTATAAGGACGTTTCGGATATTCTGGAGTCGATCGAGGGCGTTCTTGGCATTGCGGCCGCGTGCGACGAGCCGGAGGACGGCATCTGCCGACTTGTGCTTGACATTGATATGGAAAACGACCCACGCGACGCAATATTCTACGCGCTTGCCGAACATAAAATGCCCATCGTGGAGTTGAGCATGCATCACGCTACACTTGAGGACATTTTCCTTGCGCTCACCTCGGATGAGGTACCGGGCGAGGAGGAAATCGAAACAGCCGAGTCCGAGACCGAGGAATACACCCCCGTGTTCGCGGTACAGGCGGATGAACCAATCGAACAAACCGAGGAGGCTGACCAATGAGTGCCATTTTCAAACGGGAATTCAAGTCCTATTTCATCAATATGTCGGGCGCCCTCTTTATATCGGTGCTTCTGCTTTTCACCGGTATTTTCGTTACGGCAGTCAACCTTCTGGGGCAGTTTGCGGCGTTTGAGTATGCGCTGGAAAACGTGATCATCGTCTTTTTGCTCATCGTACCCATCCTCAGTATGAAATCCATTGCCGAGGACAAGCGCGCAAGGACCGACACGCTTCTGTACTCCCTCCCCCTTCGCCTTTCCTCGATCGTAATGGGCAAATACCTGGCGATGCTTGCGGTATTTCTGATCCCTTCGGGCATTATGGCGTTGTATCCGTTGCTTCTCAGCCAATTCGGTGCTGTAAATTTTGCCACGGCCTATGCCTCGCTGTTTGGCTTTGTGCTTCTCGGTGCGGCACTGATCGCGCTGTGTATGTTTATGTCCTCACTGACCGAAAGCCAGGTGATCGCCGCCGTGATCGGCTTTGCCTCGGTGCTTCTTCTGTATTTTATTCACGCGATCGCCGATATGATCCCGAGCACCCCCGCGGTATCGCTCGCTTGTTTCCTTGTGCTGGCCATCCTTGCGGCGCTCATTCTCTATCACCTGACAAAAAATATAGCCGTCTCCGCTATCATCGGCGGTGTGCTGGCGGTGCTGGTGCTGGTTCTGTTTGTTGTCAGCCCATCGATCTTTGAGGGGGCCTTCCCTTCGCTTTTGAACGCGTTTGCGCTCTTTCAGAGATATTACGATTTTACCTACGGCATCTTCAATCTGAAGGATGTGCTGTTCTACCTTTCCTTCACAGCGTTTTTCCTGTTCCTTACGGGCAAATCGCTTGACAAGAAGCGCTGGGCATAAGGAGGGAAAACACGATGAACAACATAATAAAAGAATTCAAGCAAAAAACCACGCAAAACGGCCTGCGCGTATTCCTTGTCACCCTTCTCCTTCTCATCGGACTTGTTGCGGTCAATCTTCTGGCAGGACTTTTGCCAAGTCGCGTGACCGAGATCGACATCAGCGCCGATAAAATGTATTCGGTATCGAACACCGCCGCACGCGAGCTGGCCAAGCTCCGTGATGACGTGGCGGTCTACTATCTGGTGTCGGGCGGCGAGGGAGCCCTTGTGGACGAAACGCGTCACACAAAGCTCTTTCTCGATAAGCTTTCCGATTGCAGCTCGCACATCCGGTTCCGTGTGATCGACACGGCCGAATCCCCCACGTTTGCCACCTCGCTCGGTCTTACCGAAGCGGTAGAAAACAACAGCATCGTGGTCAAGAGCGAAAAGCGCGCACGCGTGATCGCTCCGAGTGATCTTTTCTACTACCACATTGAGGGAGTCGGGAAAATGACCGCCGCTGAGGCGCAGCAGGCTGTGTATATGATCCAGATGTACTACGGACAGACCGTAACGCCCTCCTATCACTTTGATGGCGAAGGACAGCTGCTCTCCGCCATAAATTACGTGACCACCGATACTCTTCCCAAGATCTATGCGCTTGACGGACACTCGGAGATCGCGCTCTCTGCCTCACTTGCCGAGATGCTTTCTTTGCAAAATATGGAGGTGGCCACGCTCACGCTTCTCAAGAGTGAGTCGGTGCCAAGGATTGCGATCTGCTTCTTCTCAACTGTCCGCAGGCTGATCTGACCCCGGCAGAAACAAAAATGGTCGAGGATTATCTTGCCGGTGGCGGAAAAATGATGATGATCACCGTGCCCGGAACCTCGACCTTCCCCAATCTGCTTTCGGTAGCCGCCCGCTACGGGCTTTCGGCAAAGGAGGGCATTCTCATTGAGGGGGACAGAAACCACTATTACCAGGTTCCCTATTACCTATTCCCCACGCCCTCATCCTCGCACGAGATCACTGCCGCGTACGCCTCCTCGTCCTATGCGCTTCTCCCCTCGGCACACGGCATACAGATCGCACAGTCGCTCCCGGACGGCGTAACGGCCGCGGAGCTGTTCACGACCAGCGCCTCGTCCTATCTCATTGATATCAACGCAGAGACCATGGACCGCCCCGAGGGACAGGACACCGCCAAGCACACCGTCGGTGTGGCCGCGTCGGCGGCTGACGGATCGCAGATGATCTGGGTCTCCTCCTTCGGTCTTACCGACGACACCGCCAATTCCTACGCGGCAGGCGGAAACGCCGCCTATTTCCTCTCGGCTATCAAATGGCTTTGCCAAACCGAGGACGAGGTGTCCGCGTTTGCTCCGATCACGCTGACAACGCCGCGCCTCATCCTTTCCGCAGGCACGGCCGGGCTTTGGTCGATCGTACTGATCTTCCTCATTCCCGCCGCGGTGCTCGGCACGGGCTTTGTGTACTGGCTGCGGCGCCGCAGAAAATAAAAAGCGCTATCCCGGAACGCCACGCTAAAGGGCGGTTTTCAAAAATACGGCATACCTCTTTTGCGGTATGCCGTATTTTGCGTTTGTGTCTACAAATGCGGTGCTTGTCAGAAAAAAAGACATCCGGAAGGTCCGTAAGTAAATAGAAGTAAATCTTCCTTTCTGACTCAGGCTCTTAACCTTGAAAAAGCCCTCGCTCCATTTCGGAACGAGGGCTATGCTTATTATATTTCTCTCTTTTTATAGAACACAACGGATAGATACCAAGAA
>JAGAUC010000024.1 GCA_017621015.1 Clostridia bacterium
CCTTCTCCCCAAAAAGTTTTGAGGGGGTGTGGGGGTACTTTTTCAAAAGTACCCCCGCGCGTCCCTCCCCGACAAATCAAAAGTTGAAGGCTTATTGGTGCTTATATTTGCTTGGGGGGACGCCGGTGTGTTTTTTGAAGGCCTTGGTGAAGTGGTAGGGGTCGGGGAAGCCGCACAGCGCGGCGACCTCCTTAACCGAAAGGCTTTGCGAGCGCAAAAGCTCCATAGCCGATTGCAGGCGGTAATGAATGAGAAATTCGTGCAGAGTCTTGCCTGTGTGCGCCTTGAAGATGCGGTTGAGGTAGGAGGGGTTGAAGTGAAACAGCTCGGCCAGCCGCTCGTAGGTCAGCTCCTCCATATAGTGCTTGCTGACGTACTCGATGACTTGCTTGATGGCGCTTACCGACTTGGGCGGCCGCGTGGCGGCGGAGGTCTTCTTCTTTCGCAGAGCCTCCACAATGATCTGCTTGAGAAGTCCCGACGTGAGCGCCGCGGAGTATTCGTTGCCGATCAGCGATTCCGTGAGAATGGCGCGGATCTTGAGCTCGAATTCGGGTGCGAAGGGAAGCACCAGAGGCGCTTCAAGCAGCGGCTCGTCCTCAAACACGGGGCTTTCGATGATGTCGGCCTCCGAAAAGCGGTCGGCATAGATGGGGTGAAAGGGCGTGGAAATGTGCGAAAAGCTTTGGGTGTAGTCAAAGTTGATCGCGTAGTAGTCGACAAATTCGTCGGGCTCCCAGACGTACTCGGTGCCTGCGCGAAACAGCACCACCGTGCCCGCCCGAAGGGGATACGCCGTGTCCGCAAAGCGCATTTGCCCCGTGCCGTCGCTGATGTAGAAAAAGCGGCAGTCCACGCTGCGGATGCGGTTGAAGGTGTCGGTTTGGTTTTGCTTTGTGAGCCTGGAGCTTAGCGCCTGGCGCACAAAGGGGTTGATTTCTTGTGTTTTCATGCTTTTATTGTAGCACATAGAGCGAAAAAAAGCAAGAGAAAAAGTACGAAAAACACAAACTTTTCGTAGAATTTTGCCATTGCTATGAAGGGGGTTTGCGCTATAATAAAAGTGGAAGATAAAAAAATGAGGGCAATTTTTGTCCTCGCATCAGAAAAGGAGACAAAGAAATGCAGAAAAAGCTGACGGTTGCCGTGATCGGTTGCGGCGCATTCGGAAAGAAGTTTGTCAATCTGTTTAAGCATCATCCGAACGTGGAGAAGGTCTACGTTTGCGATCTGATCGAGGAAAAGGCCAAGGCGTACGCCGAGATGTTTGACGTGGAGATCCTCCCCTCGTTTGAGGAGGCGCTCGCCCGTGAGGACATCAACTGCATCGCCAACTTCACTCAGCGTCACCTGCACGGTGACATTTCCATCCGCGCGCTGAAGTCGGGAAAACACGTGTACTCGGCGGTGCCTATGGCATCGACGGTTGAAGAGTGCCGCGAGATCGTGGAGCTGGTTAAGAAAACGGGGCTTACCTATATGATCGGTGAGACCTGCTACTACTACCCCTGCGCGATGTTCTGCCGCGAGGCCTATAAGGCCGGAAAATTCGGTGAGTTCTCGTACGGCGCGGCACAGTATTACCACCACATCAACAGCATCAGCTACGGCAAGCGCAAGGACGAGCGCGGCATGCCGCCCCTCTTTTATCCCACGCATTCAACCGCGATGATCCTTTCGGCAGTCGATTCCTATGCCACCAAGGTGGTGTGCTTTGGCTGTAAGGACCGCGAGGGCGACGTGGCCTTCACGAGTGAGGGCAACGAGTGGGGCAACGAGCATATCAATCAGTACGTGATGATGGAGCTTGCCAACGGCGGCACGGCAAGAGTGACCGAGGCGCGCGGCTTTGGCTACGGTCGTCCCAGCTCCTTTATTTCGGGTCTGTACGGCACCAAGGGAAGCTATGAGTTCAGCAACGCCCAGCACATTGTGCACGAGATGGATTTCGAGAGCAAGAAGGAGCACGTCTGGCTGAAGGACGTGAGCGATTACGTCAACCCCGAGGATATGACCGCCAATAAAGAGGACCCGAACTTCAAGGAGCGCGTGGCCAACGGCGAATGGCAATGGAGCTCGTTTGCACCCATCCACGCAAAGGAAAGAGAGCGTCTGCCGGGGAGCTTTGAGGGGCTTGAGAACGGACACATGGCCTCGCATCAGTTCCTCATTGACGACTTCTGCACCGCGGCGTTTGAGGGCAAGCAGCCCATTTTGAACGCCTGGTTTGCGGCACGCTGCAACATCCCCGGCCTTATCGCCATCGAGTCGGCAAGGCTTGGCGGCGTTCCGCTGGACGTGCCGGACCTTGGTGACGCGCCCAAAAATTGAATTTTAGGAGAGAATAACCGTGAAAGGTCTTATATCCAACATTCAGCGCTTTTCGCTGACCGACGGTGACGGCATTCGCACCACGGTCTTCTTTAAGGGCTGCAATATGAAATGTAATTGGTGCCACAACCCCGAGACGCTTTCGGGGGCGCCTGAGCTTATGTTCTACACGGGCAAGTGCATCGGGTGCGGCAAGTGCTTTGCCGCCTGCCCTGTGGGGGCGCACAGCGTGGTGGATGGGAAGCACGTCATTGACCGCGAGAGGTGCACCGCCTGCGGCAAATGTGCCGCGGTGTGCTACGCCGAGGCGCTTGTGATGTGCGGCAAGGAAATGAGCGTGGACGAGGTCATGCGCGAGGTGCGGCAGGACAAGGCATACTATGACAGCTCGAAGGGCGGCGTTACGCTGTCGGGCGGCGAGGTGCTTTGTCAGCGTGATTTCGCGATGGCTCTGGCCGACGCCTGCCACGCCGAGGACATCCGCGTGGCGCTGGAGACCAACCTTTGCTTTGCCTTTGATTACATAAAGCCGTTGGCCGAGAAGGCCGATCTCATTATGTGCGACCTCAAGCTCTTTGACGAGCAGGCACACAAGGCAAACACCGGCGTTTCCAACAAAAACATCATGCAAAACATAAAGCTGCTGGATTCTTTGGGAATTCCCATGATCGTTCGCACGCCGCTCATTCCCGGTGTGACGGACGGGGAAGAGAATCTTATAAGCATTGCGAAATACATTGGGGACATGAAAAATCTCGTTCGTTACGAGGTGCTGAATTTCAACCCCTTGGGCGAGGGCAAATACAAGAGCCTTGACGCAGACAACCGCTATGAAAAGGTGAGACCGCACGGCGAGGCAAAGCTTTCGGAGATTCGCGCGCTGCTGGGCGGCACCGGGATCCCCTATAAGATCGTATAAGGAGGAGAAATATGAGCGAGCTTCGATGGATCAATCAATTTTCGGATACCGAAGAATTTACCTATGACAAGCGCATCGCGCTTCTCCGCGCCCGCAAGGTCGCCCAGACCGAGGAAAAGGCCAGGGCAGGCGGCGCCAACGAGGACGACTACGGTCTGATCGTTCAGAATGAATTTGAGTACAAGTTAAAACCCAATCACCCCAACGGCTCGATCTATGGCTACAAGGCGTGGACGGAAAATTACTGCGCGATCCTGGACAGTCATCCGCTGTACTGTGATCCGCTGGACGCCTTTGTGGGCAAGGGGTTTTTGTTCCTTGAGCGTTTGCGCCCCGTGACCTGCAAGTGGAATCCCGACTATCCGTTCGACGACCTTAAGGTGCTGTTTGACAAGTACAATGTCATTTCGGGCATCGACAACTGTCACCACTTCACGCCCGATCTTCAGATCGGCTTTGATCTGGGGTGGGGCGGCATTCTCGACAAGCTGAGGACTCAGCGCGAGCTTCACGATGAATCGCACCATGAGTTTTATGACAGCGAGATCGCGGTGGTTTCGGCCATCATCCGTTTCCTTGAGAGAATGGCGCGCGAGATCGGTGAGCTGGCTGACAAGGAAAACAACGTGACGCTCAAGGCCAACCTCTACGAGATGGCGGCTATGAACCAAAAGCTTGCCGCGGGCAAGCCCGAGACCTTCAAGGAGGCGGTACAATGGATGTGCTGGTTCAGCATGCTCTCGCGTACCTACAACCGCGGAAGCGCGGGCGGTCAGCTGGACGAAATGCTCCGTCCCTACTATGAAAAGGACGTGGCTGAGGGTCGGCTTACCGACGAGGAGGCGGTCTTTTATCTGGCGTGCCTGTTCCTTCAGGACAGCCGCTACTTCCAGCTGGGCGGCCCCGACGTGGACGGTAAGGATATGACCTCGCGCGTTTCGTATCTCTGCCTGGAGGCGGCAGACAAGATCAACATTGCCTGCAATCTTACCATTCGCGTGCACGACAATCTGGACGAGGAGTTCTTTAAGAAATCGGTGGCGTACCTGTTCAAAAACAAGCAGGGCTGGCCGCGCTATTCCTCGGACACGGCGCTTGCCGAGGGCTTTATGCGCTGCGGCTACCCGCTGGAGCTGGCGCGCAAGCGTGTGGCGGCGGGATGCCATTGGATGTGTATGCCCGGCATGGAATATACCATGAACGATACCGTCAAGATCAACCTGGCCAAGGTGTTTGAGGTGGCGTATTATGAGATGATGGAGAAGAGTGCCGAGAAATCGGTGGCCGAGCTGTTCCGTCTGTATCAGATCCACCTGAAGGCGGCGGTCGATGCGACGGGTAACGGCATTATGCATCACTTAAAGTACCAGACCAAGAGCCAGCCCGAGCTGATCCTCAACCTTTTCCAGCACGGCCTGATTGAAAAGGGCGTTAACATCACCGACGGCGGTGCCAACTACTACAATATGTGTGTGGACGGCAGCGGCATCGCGGTGGTGGCCGACAGCTTTGCGGCGCTGGAGCAGAGGATCGAGAGGGAGGGAAAGATCTCCTTTGAGTCGCTTACCGAGCATATGAAAAACAACTTTGAGGACGAGGACGGCGAGTACATTCGTCAGCTCATGCAGAACAGTGAGCGCTACTGCGGCGGCGAAACCCTCGGTGACGAGTGGGCGCTTCGCGTCAGCGAGCTGTATACCGCGCTTGTGCGCGACCTGAATACTCAGCACCCCGGCATCAATTTCATTCCCGGCTTTTTCTCGTGGTCCAATACCCTGGGACTTGGACGCACCGTGGCGGCAACGCCCAACGGACGAAAGGCCTATGAGGCCATCAATCACGGCGCCAACCCCAATGGCGGCTTCCGTAAGGACGGCGCGGTCTCGGCAATGTGCAACTCCATCGGCCGCATTCAGCCCGGCTACGGCAACTGCGCGCCCGTTCAGCTGGAGTTTGATCCCGGCATTGCCAACGACCCCGAGGGCGTGGACAAAATGGTGGAAATGATCCGCACCATTATGAACACGGGCAACACGCTCCTTAACATCAATATCATCGACGCCAAAAAGATCCTCGAAGCCCACAAGGACCCCTTCAAGTATCCCGATCTTGTGGTAAGAGTTACCGGCTTCACCGCCTTCTTTGCGATGCTTTCGCCCGAATTTAGGCAGCTGGTCGTCGACCGCGTCACCTCGGTCAACCCCGACGCGGTGAAGGACGTGGAGTAAGGAGAACGTGGGGCTCTGCCCCATACCCCGCCACCTTTAAAAAGGTGGACGAAACTTTTGCATAGGGCAAAATGGGGTTGCCTTTTGCACCAAACGAGCGATAACGTGAAAACAACGTGTAGTCCATTATCCGAGTCATTTTGAGACCTTCTCACGCGTGAGAA
>JAGAUC010000226.1 GCA_017621015.1 Clostridia bacterium
GCCAAGCAGTGTTTCAGGTGACGCGGTGTGCGATATGTCTGTGACCTTTGCGGACCGTATTCTCAGTGAGACGGGTAGCGTTGAGGTTTCGCGCAAGCTGGTCTTTGAGCGTGCGCTGTATCAGGCCTCCTGCAAGGCAGCCATCAAGGCGGGCAGAGAATACCCGGCCGAGCATATCAAGTGGTTGGTGGATAAGATGATGCAGCTGCCTGACATTACCTTCTGTCCGCACGGAAGACCGGTGGCGGTGGAAATGTCAAAGAATTCTTTGGATAAACAATTTGAAAGGAAATAGTCTCCAGAGGACTTTACCGGATACAATGGATAAGAAAAATACATTTGAGCTTTTGAAAAAGGACGGACGCGCAAGGCGTGGAATTCTCCATACCGTTCACGGTGATATCCCGACTCCCGTTTTTATGAACGTGGGAACCTGTGCGGCCATCAAGGGCGGCGTTTCCACAAGGGAGCTTGAGGAAATGAACTGTAAGGTGGAGCTCTCCAACACCTATCACCTTCATGTGCGCCCGGGCGACAAGCTGATAAAGGAGCTTGGCGGACTTCATAAATTTATGAATTGGCAAAAGCCGATCCTTACCGATAGCGGCGGATTTCAGGTTTTTTCGCTTTCGGTGCTTCGCAAGATCTCCGAGGAGGGCGTTACCTTTGCTTCGCACATTGACGGAAAGCGCATTTTTATGGGACCCGAGGAGAGCATGCAGATCCAATCCAACCTCGCCTCCACGATCGCGATGGCGTTTGACGAGTGCATCGAAAACCCCGCACCCTACGATTACGTAAAGCGGTCCTGCGAGCGTACCACACGCTGGCTGGTTCGTTGCAAGGAGGAAATGGCGCGCCTGAATGCCTTGTCCGATACCATCAACCGCGACCAGATGCTGTTTGGCATCAACCAGGGCGGTGTGTTTGAGGATCTTCGTATCGAGCATATGAAGGAGATCGCCAAGCTGGACTTGAATGGCTACGCCATAGGCGGCCTTTCGGTCGGCGAATCGACCGAGGATATGTATCGCATTATCGATGCGGTCGAGCCCTATATGCCCGCGGAGAAGCCGCGCTATCTGATGGGCGTAGGTACCCCCTGCAACATTCTGGAGGGCGTTCATTACGGCATTGACTTCTTTGATTGCGTCATGCCCAGCCGCAACGCGCGCCACGGAAATCTTTTCACGTGGCACGGTAAGATGAATATTATGAACGAGAAGTACGCGACCGACGCAAGACCGGTGGATGCCGGATGCGGATGTCCCGCGTGCCGCAACTACAGCCGCGCGTATATCCGCCATCTTCTCAAGGCCAAGGAGTCGTTGGGTATGCGCCTGGCGGTCACGCATAACATTTATTTCTACAACGATCTGACACAGAAGATCCGCGATGCGCTTGACGGAGATTATTTTGAGAGCTTTTATCAGAAGTACCGTCTCATTCTCGGAGAGCGTTTGGCAGACTGAATGATGCCACGATAATTGGAATATACTATAAAAAACCTTTTGTGAAGGAAACATTATGCTGAATAAAATCATTGCGGCAGAGGTACTGGCCAAGGCCATGTCCGGCGGTGCCGATTTTGCCGAGATCTTTTGTGAGCTGACAAGAACCCAAAGCCTGTCTTTGGTGGATTCCAAAATTGACAGGATCACCGATAACGTTATTAGCGGTGTGGGCATTCGTGCGTTTAAGGGCACACAAACCGCGTATGCGTCCACCTGCGACGTGACACGCGGTGGACTTTTGGCCTGCGCACAGCGCGTGGCTGACGTCATCGCCGATGGGAAGGCGAGTGTCAATCTCTCTCTTACCGAGCGGATCTTCCCAAATATTCATCCCGTAGAGGTGGAGCCGGTTGGTGCGGATATGAAGCGCAAGATCGATCTCTTGAAGGCGGGTTGCTTTGCCGCGAAGGGTTACGATGCGCATATATCGCAGGTGCAGGGAACGCTGGCGCTTGTTGACCGTACCGTTTGGATCGCCAACAGCGAGGAGCTTTTCACCTCAGATCGGCACGTTCGAACCCGAATGGCTGTATCCTCGGTGGCATCGGATAAGGGAGAAAACCAGTCGGGCTCCTGCTCGCCCGGACGTGGAATGGGTCTGGAAATGTTTGAGATCTTTAAGCCCGAGGACATTGGTGCGGAGGCCTCGCGTCACGCGATGGTAAATCTCAGGGCTTCGTACTGCCCGGCAGGCCGTATGCCTGTAGCCATAGAAAACGGCTTTGGCGGCGTGATTTTCCACGAAGCGTGCGGTCATTCGCTGGAGGCGACCTCGGTGGGGACCGGTACCTCGCAGATGTGCGGTA
This sequence comes from Clostridia bacterium, assembly GCA_017621015.1. Classification (GTDB taxonomy): domain Bacteria; phylum Bacillota; class Clostridia; order Oscillospirales; family CAG-272; genus RGIG8775. The sequence continues at coordinate 2,321 of JAGAUC010000226.1, forward strand.
AGCTCGGTCAGAAAATTGCGGGCGACAAGGTTACAGCCATAGATGACGGCACGATGGTTGGCGCGTGGGGCTCGGTCAACATCGACGACGAGGGAAATCCAACAAAACGGAATGTGCTGATCGAAAACGGCGTTTTGAAGCAATATATGATCGACCGTCTCGGCTCGCGCCGTATGGGAATGCCGATGACAGGCAACAGCCGCCGTCAGGACTATCACTACGAACCGACCTCGAGAATGACTAACACCTATATTGATAACGGCCCGGATAAAAATGAGGACATCATTCGCTCCATTGAATACGGTCTATATGCCAAGAAGATGGGTGGAGGTTCGGTCAATCCTCTGACCGGTGACTTCAACTTTGCGGTCAGCGAGGGATATATCATTCGGAACGGTGAAATTTGTGAGCCGGTACGCGGTGCATCGCTGATTGGAAACGGCTCGCAGATCCTTATGGATATCGATATGGTGGGTCAGAATCTGGCCACGGGTCAGGGAATGTGCGGCTCCAGTAGCGGCTCGGTTCCCACCGACGTGGGTCAGCCCTTGATCCGTGTTTCGAGCATTACCGTGGGCGGTAGATGAGGAGGCTATATGGATTTTTCGGAAATCAAAGAAATTCTTGCCGATGCCGCAAACAAGCAGGGCATCTCTCACTATGACGTTTACTATGTAAAAAACAACAGTGCCTCGGCCGAGACCTTCAAGGATGCGATCAGCTCAGTCAGCAGCGAAAACTCGATCGGTCTTTGCTTCCGTTGCCTTAAGGACGGCAAATTCGGTTATGCCTCGTGTGAGCGCATTACCGAGGAGGAGCTATGTGCGCTGGTTTCCAAGGCGGCGGAGAACGCCACGTATATTGAATCCGAGGACGAGGCCATTTTGTTTGAGGGCTCTCCCTCATATCGCGAGGTAAACAACAAGGTGTTGCCCATGCCCTCGGCGACAGAGCTTTGCGATCTTGCACTTCAAATGCAAAGACAGACCTATGCGGAAAGCGAATATGTGACCGACGGCACCGAGTGCTCGGTCGGTGCGACCGAGATCTCCATTGACCTTTGTAACTCTTACGGACTTACCCTGCACAAGGAGGCATACGTTTACTCAGCGGTCTCTGCGGCGGTGGTGAGCAAGGATGGGGAAGCGGAGGATGCTTATGAATACCGCCTCGGAACAAGCTTTGACAACACAAAGGAGCTTTCCGAAAAGGCGGTAAGCAAGGCACTCTCAAAGCTGGGAGCCACAGAGCTTCCAAGCGGTATTTACCCGATCGTTCTCAGCGGCAAGCAGATGTCGGTGCTTCTGGATACCTTTTCCGGTGTGTTTTCGGGAAAGAGTGCAAAGCTCGGCCTTTCGCTCTTGAAGGGCAAGGAGGGCGAAAAAATTGCGGCGGATATCGTTACGCTTGTTGATGACCCGTATTCCGAGTGTTTGGTGGCAAAAACACCTTTTGATGCAGAGGGTGTATCAACGGAGACAACAGCGATTATAAAAGATGGCGTTTTACAAACGCTTCTTTATGATCTCAGTACCGCTCAGGCAATGGAAAAGAAGCCTACGGCCAATGCCTCCAAGGCGGGATATTCCTCGGCAATCGTCATTTCCCCCTATTATTTTGGCATTGAGGCGGGAAAGATGTCCTTTGATGAACTGCTTACAAGAGCAGACGGCGGAGTTTATGTAACCGAGCTCAAGGGACTTCATGCGGGTGCCAATGCTGTAACGGGTGACTTTTCAATCGAAAGCGCGGGCTTCCGTATCAAGGACGGACAGCTTGCCGAGCCGGTCAAGTCGTTTACGATTGCCGGTAATTTTTACGATCTGCTCAAAAACATCGATTGCTTGTCCGATCAGATCACCGTTGGCGTTCCCGGTGTATTCCACGCTGTGGGCGCGCCCGATGTGCTTTTGAAAAATGTGAGCATTGCAGGAAAATAATACTTGAAAAACCCATAAAAGTGTGGTATACTGTTGCTATGTGAAAAAAGGAGGGGGAATATGCGAATTTGCTGGAAAAGCTTTTTGCTCTCGTTTTGTGTGGCACTCCTTCTTTTTTCCTTACTGATGACCGGGATCTGTCTTGGCGTTTTTGAGAAGTTTGTTCCCGAGGCCAAGGTCGACCCCTTGGCAAAATCCGCCTCCGATCTTATCGGAAAGCGGACTTCCTATGAAAGCTATATTTTCTATTGCGACGACAAGGATGGACAAGCACTTGATTTTGCACTTTTGATTCGTGTGGATCCGGGTGAAAAAAGGGCTTTGGCAACCAACCTCAGCGGAGACGTTATTTTGGAAAGGCAGGGAAAGCTTTTCTATATTCGCTCTCTTTGTGAGACATACGGTAAGCAAGAATTATCTCCGATCTTTGCAGCACTTACCGGGTACGAGGTTCCAAAAGAACGGATCCTGAATGTCAGAGACTACATGCCGTCTGAGAAAAATGCCACCGTTCGGCATCTGGACTTTCTGGAGCTTTTGCCAAAGGTACTGGATGTGGTACAGGAGGACTTCTCGGTTGTGGAATGTCCGCTTGTGATCGAGGACAATCAAGGCGTTCAGGTCGTGAACATCGAGAAATCCTTAGAAACTCTTTTACGTTCAAAATAAAACATTACATAAACAGGAGAGAATCATGAAAAACACGGAAAAAACAATGGACAAAATCGTGGCTCTTTGTAAGAACCGCGGTTTCATCTTCCCCGGTTCCGAGATCTACGGCGGTCTTGCCAACACTTGGGACTACGGCCCTCTCGGTGTTGAGCTCAAGAACAATATCAATCGCGCTTGGTGGAAGAA
>JAGAUC010000227.1 GCA_017621015.1 Clostridia bacterium
CAAACCCATTTTGACCTTTGCAAAAGTTTTTGTGGAACTTTTTTCAACATGTTCCCCGCCGGAGGCACGGTCCCCTTGCAAACAAAACAGACCGAGAAACATCAATTTATCACACTCCGCGACCTTTTCCGACAGAAAGGTCGAACCTTTTTGCGCGCGGCACATAGGATGATAGTGAGGCGGCGCAGGCCGCGCCGTCCGATCATCTTTGGAGGTAAGAGTATGAACAACTGTCTTTGCAATCTTTTCGACGACAACATCGTTTGGGTCATCATCATCGCTCTCCTGATCCTCACCTGCTGCTGCGGTTGAGTCCTTTGGGGCTGAGTCTTTGGGCTCAGCCCTATTTTTTTGGCAAAAGAGGTAGACAAAAACAAAAGAATATGGTACAATGGATTGTAATATATTCGGAAACAAATCAAAATGAGAGAAGGCATCGATATGAGTAACGAAAAGATTTCCACACAACCCTACAAGGGTACACGCGACTTTTATCCGGAGGATATGAAGATCCGCAACTGGTTCTTCGGCGTCATCCGCGAGAACCTGGAGCGCGCGTCCTTTGAGGAATATAACGCCCCGATGCTCGAGTCGCTGGAGCTGTATATCGCCAAGAGCGGCGAGGAGCTGGCCAAGGAGCAGACCTATAACTTTACCGACCGCGGCGGAAGAATGCTGGCCATCCGCCCTGAGATGACCCCCTCGGTCGCGCGTATGGTGGCCGCCAAGGCGGGCGAGCTCAACTACCCCCTCAAGTGGTACTCCATCCCCAATATGTATCGATTCGAGCGTCCCCAGCGCGGCAGACTCCGCGAGTTCTGGCAGCTCAACGTTGACATTTTCGGATGTGACGGCTTTGAGGCGGACTACGACGTCATTGAAAGCGCCATCGAGATGCTTCGCGGCTTCGGCGCGGACGAGACCATGTTCCGCGTGCACATCAACAACCGCCGCTTCTTTAACGACGTGATCGCCGCCATCGTGGGCACCGATACCGAGGGCGCACGCCGCGTCTCCAAGGTCATCGACCGCAAAGGCAAGGTCACGCGCGAGGCCTACGAAAAGGATATGGCCGAGCTTGGCGTAGACAAGGACAAGCTGGCAAAGATCGACGCACTTTACACCATGAACGTGCGCGAGGCCACCGCTCTCTGCCCTGATTCCGTGGGCTCGGGCGAGCTCCTTTCGCTCTTTGATCTTCTGGAAAAAACCGGACTTGATAAATTCTGCGTCTTTGACTTCGGCATCGTCCGCGGTCTGGACTACTATACCGGCACGGTGTTCGAGGTCTTTGACGAGGCCCCCGAGAATAACCGCGCTATGTTTGGCGGTGGCCGCTACGATAACCTCGTCGGTCTTTTCGTAAAGAACGCCAAGATCTCGGGCGTGGGCTACGGAATGGGTGACGTTACGCTGGAGAACTTCCTTGTGACCCACAACCTCGTTCCCAACCTTTACGCCGCCGAGAAAAAGGTTCTGATCACGCGCTTTGACGACGTTCCGATGGAGCGCTACGTCTCGCTTGCCGCTTCCTTGCGCGCAAGCGGAACCACCGCCACCGTCTATCTTGGCACCAAGAAGTTCGGCAAGCAGATCGACTTTGCCGTAAAGGAGCACTTCTCGCACGTGGTGATCTGCGGTGCGAGCGAGCTGGAGGCGGGCGTGGTCAAGGTCAAGGACCTGGAAACGCGTGAGGAAAGTGAGATCGCAATGGACAAGCTTTCCGAATTCTTTGGATAAGGTGAAGGTATGATTTATCTGTTTTTAGCCGAGGGCTTTGAGGAGATCGAGGCCCTTACCCCCGTAGATATGCTCCGCCGCGCGGGCAAGGACATCCGCACCGTGGGCATCGGCTCCAAAACCGTTGTCGGCGCACACGGCATTGCCGTTACCGCCGATCTGAGTGAGGAGGAGCTTTCGGACGAAAAGCCCGAAATGATCATTCTGCCCGGCGGTATGCCCGGCACGCTCAACCTGGACGCATCCCGGGCGGTGCAAAGGGCGATCGACACCGCTCTCTCGTCGGGCGCGTACATCGCCGCCATCTGCGCCGCCCCCACCATCCTCGGTAAGCGCGGCCTTCTTGTCGGCAAAAAAGCCACCTGCTACCCCGGCATGGAGGACGGCCTTACGGGCGCTATCCTTTCGGAAAAAACTGTGGTACGCGACGGCCGCATCATCACCGCCGCCGGTATGGGCGCCGCTCTCGCCTTTTCGCTGGAGTTGGTCTCGGTTTTGTGCGGCGAGGATAAGGCAAGGGCGCTCAAGACCGCCGTGGTGGGCTGAAAGTAAATTTTTGTCCATCCGATATATTGTTTTTTACTTGAAAAAAACCGACGTATGGGATATAATGGTCATAACGAACGCCAAACGGAGGAATGCGTTATGACCCACCCTATGTCCATCGCTACATTGTACGTTTCACAAAAGGACGGAAAAGACAGCTATAACGGGCTCTATCGCGAGCCGCGAAATGCGCTTGACGGTCCTTTTTTCAGTATAGAGGCGGCGCTTGAGCGCGTGCGCGAGATCCGACGCGCCGATTGTCTTCAGCCCATCACCGTCCGCATACTCGACAAGGAATATTTTATGCAAAAAACCGTCCGCATCGATGCGGAGCTTTGCAATATCACCATTGAGCCGTACACCGAGACCGCGCTGATCGGCGGCATTCGCGTCGACGGCTTCCAAAAGGACCGCTTCGGCGGCGTGGAATGCTACTCAGCCGACGTGCCGATAGCCAAAGAAATGTCCTTCAGCGATTTCTGGATGAACGGCAAGCGCGCCGATCTCACGCGATTTCCCGAGGAGGGCACGCTGGACCCGGTTTCGGTCGAAAAGGACGAGCCAGAGTTATTCACACACTCCAAATGGTTTATCGCAAAGGACGAGGACTTTGAGCGCATCAAGGCCTTTAAAAATCTTAGCGAGTGCATCCTCAGCTTCCGTCATTACTGGGTCGACGAGCACACGCCCATCGAGAAACTGGAGGAGGACACCCACAAGATCGTTTTCAAATACCCCTCGGTATTCACGCTGACGCCCGAGATCCGCGCCGCCGCTCTGCACTACTATGTGGAGAACGTGGCGGAGATGTTCGGCAAGCCCAACCAGTGGTATCTGGATAAGGCGACGGCAAAGCTGTATTATATGCCTACCGAGCCAACAACTGCCGATGCGCTCATAGGCTATCTGCCCACCGTCGAAAAATTCTTTGAGATATGCGGCGATCCGACGGAGCCCGTCAAAAACGTCCGCATCCGCGGCTTTGAGATGGCGTACACCAGAGGCGACGCCAAATGGGTGGTAGACAACGAGCCGGGACAGTATTTTGCCTCGTCCATTCAGGCCGTGCACAACGGACGCGGAAGCGTGGAATTCAAGTGCGCACAGTACTGCTGTCTTGAAAGTTGTCACATCCACGGCACAGGCATCCACGCGCTGGCGCTTTGGAACGGTTGCCGCTATATTTCGGTGGAAAACAACCATCTGGAGGACCTTGGCGCGGGCGGAATTCTCATGCACGGCGCTCCCTTTGGCTCATCGGAGGAGGAGACCACGGGTAACAACCGCATCGTAAACAACGTCATTCACAAGGCGGGGCTTCGCTACAGCGCAGCCTGCGGCGTGCTCCTTACGCACGCCTTTGGTAACCTCATTTCACATAACGACATCTACGATATTTATTATACCGGCATTTCGTCGGGCTGGGTCTGGGGCTACGAGGACAGCATCTCGCAAAGCAACGTCATCGAATACAACCACATCTACGATCTCGGCAAGGGCAAGCTTTCGGATATGGGCGGCGTGTACCTTCTGGGTAAGCAGCAGGGCACCGTGGTGCGCGGCAATCTCGTCCACGACATCAAGGCCTACGATTACGGCGGACGCGGCATCTACACCGACGAGGGCTCCAGCTACGTTACGGTGGAAAACAACGTGGTCTACAACACCACACACGCGCCCTGCCATCAGCATTTTGGCAAGCAAAACACCATTCGCAATAACATCTTCATCGCGCTGAGCGACACGCCCGTAAAGCTGGGACGAAGTGAGCACCTCACCTCGTGGATCGTGGAAAATAACATCCTCGTCACGGGCGGCAAGCCCTACTACTCCATCGTAAACCTTCCCGCAGAGGACGGCAAATTCACCTTGGATCCCATTGCCTCGCGCGGCAACCTTCTCTTTGACGTTTCGGGAAGCGATACCCCTCTTATCAACCTGCGCTGGGACAAGGAGGATCATCATTTTTCCTTTGCGGACACGCTCGCGCGCTTTGATATGGAGGTGGACAGCGTGGTGGCCGATCCCGAATTTGTCGATTTCAAGGCGCACGATTTTACGCTGAAGGCAACCTCCCCCGCCCTCGCTCTCGGCTTTAAGCCCATTGACCTTGAGGGTGTCGGTGCCACACGCAAATAAAAAACAGCACATAGGAGAAAAAACATGGCAGAAATTCTGGAAGTCATTATGATCGTTAGCTTCGGCGCGTCCTGGCCGCTCAACGTTCTCAAGTCCTACCGCGCACGGACCGCCAAGGGCAAAAGCCTCGCTTTCCTCTTGCTCATTTTGTTCGGCTACGTGGCGGGTATCGCCTCTAAGTTCATGAACGAGGCATATATGGCGGCCTTTGCCCAAAAATGGTACGTTCTGTTCTTCTACTGCCTGAACTTCATTATGGTCGCCATCGACCTGGCTCTCTACATCCGCAACTGTAAGCTGGATAAGCAAAACCAAACCAAATAACATAATCGGGACAGGTCAAAAACCTGTCCCGATTTGATAAATTGAAGTTTGTCGGGGGGAGAACGTGTAGGGGACTTTTTGAAAAAAGTCCCCTACAACCC
>JAGAUC010000228.1 GCA_017621015.1 Clostridia bacterium
ACTTGTTGCAGGTCTCGATCACGTTGTCGTCGCGGATCGAGCCGCCGGGCTCGGCAATGTAGGAAACACCGCTCTTGTGAGCGCGCTCGATATTGTCGCCAAACGGGAAGAAGGCATCCGAGCCGAGGGAAACGCCGGTGATCTTGTCCAGAAATTCGCGTGCCTCCTCATTGGTGAGCGGCTCGGGCTTGTGGGTAAAGTACTTCTGCCAGTTGCCGTCTGCGCAAACGTCCTCCTCGTTCTTGTTGATGTAGCCGTCGATCACGTTGTCGCGGTCGGGGCGGCCGAGTGTGGGCAGGAAGGGCAGAGCCAGCACCTTTTCGTGCTGACGGAGGAACCAAGTGTCTGCCTTTGTGCCGGCAAGACGCGTGCAATGGATACGCGACTGCTGGCCCGCGCCAACGCCGATGGCCTGTCCGTCATAGGCAAAGCAGACCGAGTTGGACTGCGTGTACTTAAGTGTGATCAGAGAAATGATGAGGTCGCGGATTGCCTCGTCGGGCAGATCCTTATTGGCGGTGACTACGTTCGAGAGAAGCTCCTTGTTGATCACAAAGTTGTTGCGGCCCTGCTCAAAGGTGATGCCGAACACCTGCTTGCGCTCAATTTCCTCGGGAATATAATCCTCGTCGATCTCAATGACGGTATAGCCGCCCTTGCGCTTGGACTTAAGGATCTCAAGAGCTTCAGGCTCATAGCCGGGGGCGATGACACCGTCGGAGACCTCGCGCTTGATGAGAAGCGCCGTGGTCACGTCGCAGACGTCGGAAAGTGCCACAAAGTCGCCAAACGAGCACATACGGTCGGTGCCGCGAGCTCTGGCGTACGCGCAGGCAAGAGGAGACTCGTCAAGTCCCTCGATGTCATCCACGAAGCATACCTTTTTCAGCGTGTCGGAAAGCGGAACGCCGACCGCCGCCGACGTGGGGCTTACGTGCTTGAAGGAGGTGGCGGCGGGCATACCCAGCGCCGTTTTGAGCTCCTTGACCAGCTGCCATGCGTTGAATGCGTCCAGGAAATTGATGTATCCGGGTCTTCCGTTGAGTACGCGAATGGGAAGCTCACCGTTTTCCATAAAGATGCGCGAGGGCTTTTGATTGGGGTTACAGCCGTATTTCAGTTCCAGTTCTTTCATGCTCAGCCTCCGATTTTGTTTTTGTTGATGATCTTCTCCTGCACCTCGCCGCTTACAAGGTCAACAAAGCGTGCGTACAGGGAGATCTTGTTGGCATCGTTCAGATTGGCCCAGATATCGGCCGCAAAGGCGTTGATATCGCTGGGAATGACTACGCGCTCGGGCTCACCCTGGAAGGTAGGAATGGGATTGCCGTCGGTGACATAGGTGTGGATAAAATGACCGAGACCGGCCTTTGTGGGGTAGGAGAAGGTGTAGCGAGCACAGTCCGAGCCCTCGGAATCCAGGCTCTTGAGAATGCTCATCTCATAGGTGAAGTCGCCCTTGTCAAAGGTCAGCATACCGCTGATACGGGGGGTATAGTTGGGCGCATCCGGCTCAAAGGCACGGGTGGCCAGGGCTTCGGTGAAGGTTTTGCCCTCGGGAAGGGCATTGTAGACCGTGTCGGTCTGGTCGCCGTTTGTGACGATCAGCTTGTTCTCCCACTGGCGGACGGCCGCGTAAATGATCAGCGAGGGGTCGGCAACCTTGGCGGGATCAAAGGGCTCGGTGAAAATGGCGCCGTCCTTTGCCGTGAAGACACGGTTGCGGCTGTTTTCGCTTCGACCCATAATGAAGTACGCAACGGCGGCCTTGGTGCCGTCGCTGGTCTTTCCGATTACGATGCCGCGTCCGACGTACGGATTGCCGGCAACTCTTTCACCTGTGGTTTTTACTTCGTAAATGTTCATTTATCTTTCTCCTTGACGCTCTTTTTTCAGTTTTCTTGCCACAAGCTCGGTGGCTCTGGGCAAAATGTTCCACTCGGCCTGCTCCATGACTCTCCTTTGGAGAATTTCGGGCGTGTCACCGCGGTGGATCTTGACTGCCTTCTGCAGGATGATCTCGCCGCCGTCGGGAATCTCGTTGACGTAATGCACCGTCGCACCCGTCACCTTTACGCCGTAGGACAGCGCTGCCTCATGTACGCGCAGACCGTAAAAGCCCGCGCCGCAGAAGGAGGGGATGAGGGAGGGGTGTACGTTGAGGATTCGGTTGGGATACTGCGAGGTAAAGTTGGCGCTGAGGATGGAGAGGAAGCCGGCCAGCACGATCATCTCAATGCCGTGCTCGCGAAGCGTCCTAAGGATAGCTTCCTCAAATTCCCCTGCCGAGGCATAGCTCTTTTTGAGAACGGTTGCCGTGGGAATGCCTGCCTTTTCGGCGCGAGTCAGCGCATACGCGCCCTCCTTATTGGAGATGACCAGCGCGATCTCGCCGCTTTTTATTTTACCGCTATCTTGCGCATCGATCAGCGCCTGCAGATTGGTGCCGCC
>JAGAUC010000229.1 GCA_017621015.1 Clostridia bacterium
GCGGTCAGCACATCAACAAGACCGAGTCAGCCGTTCGCTTGACCCACAAGCCAACAGGCATTGTGGTTGAGTGTCAGGAGGAGCGAAGCCAGTTTAAAAACAAGGATAAGGCATTGAAAATGCTTCGCGCCAAGCTTTATGACATCAAGCAAACCGAGCAATCCGAAAAGATCGCCTCGGAGCGCCGAAGCCAGGTGGGAACGGGTGACCGCAGTGAGCGCATCCGCACCTACAACTATCCGCAGGGCCGAATCACCGACCATCGAATCGGCCTTACCCTCTATTCTCTTGAAAATTTTCTCAACGGTAGCATCGGAAACATGATCGACGCCTTGATCACCGCCGATACCGCCGAAAAATTAAAAAATAGCTAAAGCAGGTGTTTTTTTGACAACAAAAGTAATTTGGGTTCGAGACGGGTTTCCAAGCCGCGAAGAATTAAAAGAGGCCGCTGAGATCATCCGCTTGGGCGGACTTGTGGTTTTCCCCACCGAAACCGTTTACGGTCTTGGCGGTGACGCTACAAACGAGCATTCCGCCGAAAAGATTTACGCGGCAAAGGGCAGACCCTCCGACAATCCTCTTATCATTCATATAGCAGCCCCCGAGGATGCCGAGCCATATGCCGAGACAAACCAAACCTATTACCGTTTGGCCAAGGCATTTATGCCCGGGCCTCTTACGGTGATTTTACCGAGGAAGCAGACCATTCCGCTTCGCACAACGGGCGGTCTTGATACCGTAGCCGTTCGTTGCCCCTCACATCCCGTTGCACGGGAACTGATAAAGGCAGCCGGCGTTCCGATTGCCGCTCCGTCAGCTAATCTTTCGGGTAAGCCCTCACCGACCTGCGCGCGCCATGTAATCGAGGACCTTTCGGGGCGCGTGGACATGATTTTGGATGGCGGCGACTCGGAGATCGGACTGGAGTCTACCATCGTATCCTTAAACGGGAATTCTGCTACGCTTCTCCGTCCCGGTGCCATTACGGCAGATGCGCTCCGGTGCGTTTGCGACAATGTAACCGTCGCTCCCGCTGTACTCGAACAGCTTGCCGAAAACGAGCGTCCGCTTTCTCCGGGAATGAAATACAAGCACTATGCACCAAGTGTTCCCTTTGTTTTGCTAAAGGGCGACAGGCAAAGCGTTCTTTCCTTTTTAAAAAAAGAACAGCAAAGTAAAAATTGCGCCATTCTTTGTTATCACGAAGAAATGGATGTTCTTGAAAACAAAAATGTCATTGATATCGGAAAATCCGAAAATCTAGACGAGCAGGCCAGACGGCTGTTCACCGCCCTTCGGGATGCGGACAAGCTGGGAGTTGACGTGATATACGGCCATCTGCCGACAACCGATGGCATTGGGCTTGCTCTATATAACCGTATGCTTCGCGCCGCGGCGCATACGATCGTTGAAGTTTAAAACAACGGAGGTATTTCATGGCAAAAAAAAGCAAATATAACGAACCCAAGGAAATCGTTTATGCACCGGCCAGGGAGCAGTTCATAACCGATACCATTGAGAAAAACTATATGCCCTACGTTATGAGTGTCATTGTTTCCCGTGCCATTCCGGAGATCGATGGACTCAAGCCCTCGCATCGTAAGCTTCTTTATACCATGTATAAGATGGGGCTTCTGACAGGCAACCGAACCAAGAGCACCAACGTGGTCGGTCAAACTATGAAGCTTCATCCGCACGGCGACCAGTCGATCTACGAGACGCTCGTCCGACTGACGCGCGGCAATGAATCTCTGCTTCATCCGCTTGTCGACTCCAAGGGAAGCTTTGGTAAGCAATATTCCTCCGATATGTGCGCGGCCGCCTCACGTTATACTGAGGTCAAGCTGGACACGATCTGCGGAGAGCTTTTCCGCGGCATTGATAAAAACGCGGTAGATTTTGTTCCTAACTATGACAATTCGATGGAGGAGCCGGTGCTTCTTCCCTCCTCCTTCC
>JAGAUC010000230.1 GCA_017621015.1 Clostridia bacterium
CCACGATCACGCCATCACGGATGACGTTCACGGTGCAGTCGGGCGCGAGATAACCCAGCACGTCCCAGTTCATGTCGAGAATGCCGTCGATCTTGATGATGTCCTTCTTGCCCATCTTTTTACTGGGCACGTTCTTAAGAAGTGCCACCGGGCAATCCAGCTTGTCCAGCCCCAGCATCTCGTAGATCTTCATTGCGCGGCCTGCGTCGATGTGGTCAATGACAACTCCGTTTTTAATCGCGTCAATTCTCATTTCCTACCTCCAAAAGCTTCAGGATCAGTGCCATACGGATGAACTTACCGTTCTTCGCCTGGCGGAAATACGCCGCACGGGGATCGTCGTCCACCTCGGTAGCGATCTCGTTGACACGGGGCAGCGGGTGAAGCACGATCATATCGTCCTTGGCCATGTTCATCTTTTCGGGAGTAAGGATGTAGCTGTCGCGCAGACGAAGGTAATCCTCCTCGTTGAAGAAGCGCTCCTTCTGCACGCGCGTCATATACAGCACGTCAAGGTCGCCGATGCACTCGTCAAGCGAGGTGGTCTGGCGGTACGGAATGCCCTTTTCCTTGATGTACTTGCTCTTTACGTAGCTGGGCACCTTAAGCTCGGGCGGCGAGATCAGCACAAAGTTGATGCCGCTGTAGCGCGACATGGCCGCGATCAGCGAGCGCACGGTACGGCCGAACTTGAGGTCACCGCAAAGGCCGACGGTAAGGTTTTCAAAGCTTCCCTTCTCGCGGCGGATGGTGAAAAGGTCGGTCAGCGTCTGGGTGGGGTGGTAATGTCCGCCGTCGCCCGCGTTGATGATCGGCACGTCACTCTTGGCGGCGGCCACGCGCGGCGCGCCCTCCTTGGGATGACGCATGGCAATGATGTCGGCATAGCCGCTGACGATGGCGGCGGTATCCGACACGCTCTCGCCCTTAGCAGCCGAGCTCGACGAGGCCTCCGAGAAGCCCAGCACCTGTCCGCCCAGCTCCAGCATAGCCGCCTCAAACGAAAGGCGCGTACGCGTGGAGGGCTCGAAGAAAAGCGTGGCAAGCTTTTTGTATTTGCAAGCCTCGCGGTATTTTTCGGGGTGCTCTACAATGTCCGTGGCAACCGCGATCATATCCTCGATCTCGGCCACCGACAGATCCATAATATCAATGAGGTGTCTCATTATTTCGCTCCGATCCAGCTCTCGTCCGAGGGGTTGTTACGGAAGGCGATCAGTCTCGCCACGTCCTCGGGCTTAATGTACTTCTCCTCAGCGGCAATCTCTGCGATCGCGTCGAAGTTGGTAAGGCTTACGTTCTTAACGTTTGCCTCGGCCAGGCGCTCAATGCCCTTCTTCATGCCGTAGGTGAAGATGCTGACGATACCAAGCACCTCGGCTCCTGCCTCGCGGAGAACGTTCACGACCTCGATCACGCTTCCGCCGGTGGAAATGAGGTCCTCAACCACGACGACCTTCTGTCCCTTCTCCAGCTTACCCTCGATCTGGTTGCCGCGTCCGTGGTCCTTGGCGCCCGAGCGAACGTAGCCCATCGGCAGATCCATAATGTGCGCGGTGATGGCGGCGTGTGCGATGCCGGCGGTGGACGTGCCCATCAGCACCTCTACCTCGGGATACTCTCTCTGAATGGTCTCGGCAAGCGCGTTCTCAACGTCGGTGCGCACCGCGGGTGCGGTGAGCGTCAGGCGGTTGTCGCAGTATACGGGGCTCTTGATGCCGCTTGCCCACGTGAAGGGCTCGTCGGGGCGGAAGAAGACCGCCTTAATGGAAAGCAGGTCCTTTGCAATCAGCTTTTCAATCGAATTCATAGTTTTTCTCCTATCAATATATTTTGTAATTCCTGTACCGTTTCGGCAATGGCATCGGCGCCTGCCGAAGCCAGTTCCTCTCGGCTTCCGTAGCCAAAGAGCACGCCAACCGATCTCATTCCGTTGGCTTTGGCGCCGCCGATGTCATGGTGGCGGTCACCCACCATCACCGCATCCGCACTTTTCACGCCCGTTTGCTCCAGCGCATACGCGATCACGGCATCCTTTCGGTTTCGTGTTTCATCCATTGTACTTCCATAGATGCCGTCAAAATACGCGGCAAGCGAGAAGTGTTCGAGGATTTTCTTAGCAAATTCCTCGGGCTTGGAGGTGGCCACGTAAAGCCGACACCCTTGCACCTTGAGCGCTAAAAGCAGCTCCGGTATGCCGTCGATGACGGCATTCTCAAAAATGCCCTTGGGCGCAAAGTACTCGCGGTAAAGTGCCAATGCTCTTTCGGCGTCGGGCTTGGAAAAACCGTAGTACTCCATAAACGCGTCAATAAGCGGCGGGCCAATAAAGCGGCTCAGCTCACGGCGGTCCCCCACCTCAATGCCGAATTTGGAAAGCGCGTACGCCACCGAATTGGTAATGCCCTCGCCGGGATCGGTGAGCGTTCCGTCCAGGTCAAAAAAGATATGCTTCATTTAGCCGATGAACTCGCGGCAGCATCTCTCATACGCCGCCACGGGATCCTCTGCGGCGGTGATCGGTCTGCCCACCACGATGTAGTCCGAGCCAATGCGGTTGGCCTCGGCCGGTGTCATCACGCGCTTCTGGTCGCCCACGTCGCCGTCCGCAAAGCGAACGCCGGGGGTTACGGTCACAAAGTCCTTGCCGCATCTCTCGTGCACCTTGCCCGCCTCAAGCGGCGAGCATACAACGCCGTCAAGGCCTGCGGTCTTGGCGTTGCTTGCATAGTGCATGACCACCTCGGCAATCGGCTCGTGAATAAGCAGGTCACGCTCCATGGTCTCCTGGTCGGTCGAGGTCAGCTGCGTGACCGCAATGAGAATGGGTCTTGTGCCGTCCGCACGCGTAAGACCTTCAAGCGCGCCCTGCATCATCGGGATGGCGCCCGAGGCGTGAAGGTTGGTCATATCCACGTCCAGCGAGG
>JAGAUC010000231.1 GCA_017621015.1 Clostridia bacterium
CTCGGGCTCGATCATCCAGAACTCGGCCGCGTGGCGCGCGGTGTTGGAGTTCTCGGCTCTAAAGGTCGGACCGAAGGTATAGATGTTGCCGAATGCCATCGCGTAGGTCTCACCCTCCAGCTGACCCGAAACCGTAAGATTGGTGCTCTTGCCGAAGAAATCCTGCGAAAAATCGATCTTGCCGTCCTCGGTCTTTGGCGGATTTTCCAGGTCCAGCGTGGTCACGCGGAACATCTCGCCCGCGCCCTCGCAGTCCGAAGCGGTGATAAGCGGCGTGTGCACGTACACAAAGCCTCTCTTGTGGAAAAACTCGTGGATGGCAAACGCGATCTCGCTTCTCACGCGGAAGACCGCGGAGAAAAGGTTGGTACGGGGACGCAGATACGCGATCTCGCGCAAAAACTCCACCGTGTGTCCCTTCTTCTGAAGCGGATAATCGGGCGTGGACGCACCCTCAAGCAAAATCTCGGTCGCCTTGATCTCAAAGGGCTGCTTGTTATCGGGCGTCAGCTCCACCTTGCCGCGAACGACAAGCGCGGTGCCCACGTTGTACTTGCTGACCTCGTTATAGTTTTCGATAAACTGTCTCTCAAACACGACCTGCACGCCGCCGTGGCAGCTGCCGTCGTTGAGATTGATGAAGCCGCAATCCTTGCCGGCGCGAATGCTTCTCGCCCAGCCGCCAAGGGTGACCTCCTTGCCGCCGTAAGCGGCCATATCCTTCGTTATGTCACGAATCAGATCTCTTTTCATACTTATCTATCTTCCTTTCCGCACGCTGCGGCTGTTAGTTTTTACTTTTTCCGAGGTAGGCCTCGCGCACCTTGGGGTCGGCCAGAAGCTCCGCGCCTGTGCCGCTCATGGTGATGACACCCGTTTCCAGCACGTACGCCTTGTCGGCCACCTGAAGCGCCATGTTGGCGTTCTGCTCAATGAGGAGCACCGTGATGCCCTGCTTGTTGATGGTCTTGATGATCGAGAAAATATCCTTGACCACCAGCGGCGCAAGCCCCAGCGAGGGCTCATCCATCATAATAAACTTGGGTCGGCTCATCAGTGCTCTGCCCACGGCCAGCATCTGCTGCTCACCGCCCGAAAGCGTACCGGCCAGCTGCCATTCACGCTCCCGGAGGCGCGGGAACAGACCGTAAACGTAGCCGAAATCGGCATCCAGATCGTCGTTTCTCAAATACGCGCCGATCTTAAGGTTTTCCTTGACCGTAAGGTTGGGGAACACGCGGCGTCCCTCGGGAACCAGCGTGATGCCGCTCTTTACAATTTGGTCCGGGGTCTTGCCCACCAGCTCCTGTCCCTCGAAAAGAATGGAGGCGCTGTGCGGCTTTACCAGACCTGCGATGCTCTTGAGCGTAGTGCTCTTGCCCGCGCCGTTGGCACCGATCAGCGTGACGATCTCGCCCTCATTGACGTCAAAGGAAATGCCCTTTACCGCCTTGATGCCACCGTAAGAGACCTCAAGATCCCGAATTTCCAAAATGTTTTGCTTTACCGTCCAGGAAACCTCAGGATTCTGAATTTCCAAATTTTTTTCACTCATCGTCCGATACCCCCAGATACGCGTCGATAACCCTTTGGTTATCCTGGATTTCCGCCGGTGTGCCGTCCGCGATCAGCTTACCGAAGTCGATCACGTAAATGCGGTCGGAAATGTCCATAACCAGATTCATATGGTGCTCAATGAGGAAGATCGTGAGGCCGAATTTCTCACGGATATCGTGAATAAACGCGGTCAGCTCCTCGGTCTCCTGCGGATTCATGCCCGCCGCCGGCTCGTCCAAGAGCAAAAGCTTTGGGTCGGTAGCCAGCGCTCTTGCGATCTCCAGCCGTCTCTGCTTTCCGTAAGGAAGCGAGGTGGCAAGCTCGTCCTTCAGGTCATAAAGGTCCACTTCCCTCAGAAGTGCCTCAGCCTTTTCCACAAAGCGCTTTCTCTCCGCCACGTCAAGCGCAAAGGTAGCCGTGAACAAATTGCTCCTTCTGCGCAGGTGCATCGCAGTCAGCACGTTTTCCAGCACCGTCATGGATTTAAACAGACGGATGTTCTGGAAGGTACGGGCAATGCCCATTTTGGTGATCTTATCGGGTGTCCTTACCAGTGTTCCCGTATAGACACCCATGTTTTCACCTGCGTAGAGCTTTTTCATCTTGCCCTTGGGGTGATTTTCAAGCATCGGCGTTTCCATGAAGGAAACTCTGCCGTTGGTTGCCTCGTAAACGCC
>JAGAUC010000232.1 GCA_017621015.1 Clostridia bacterium
GGGGAACGTGCCTCCGGCGGGGCGCTTTTGAAAAAGCGCCGCAAAACTTTTTGCAGAATGGGTCTGCTTAAACTTCACGTCATTTTGAGCCGCGAGCCTCGATGCGGAAAAGAGAGCGAGCTCTCTTTGTCCGCCTCGTGACTCACGGCGTACATGTTCTTTGCGCTTTAGCGCAAAGAACCAAAATGACTTGAAAAACTTTTCTCGATATTGCTTTTGCAGACTTTATTGTGCGAAAATAGTTCCTTTTCCCCAAAAAGTTTTGAGGGGGTGTGGGGGTACTTTTTCAAAAGTACCCCCACGCGTCTCCCCCACCGACAAATCAAAATTTGAATGCAATTACTACCGTTATTATACCACGGGAATTCTGTGAAGTCAACGGGGGAAATGGCTTGACAAAAAAAGGGGGGCATGCTATAATTATTTTGATTGCTAACCGTGTGTGTTGCTTCAAGGCATGGGGTCGCAATGTGAAAAACAAAAGAAATGAGTGAATTTAGTGGATTTAACGTTAGAATTTTTCTGGACACAAATGACCGCCAACCCCCTTATGTTTTTGGCGGTGCTGATGACGCTGGGCGTTATTCTGGTCAACGGCTGGACCGACGCGCCCAACGCGATCGCCACCTGCGTCTCCACGCGCTGTATGCCGGTGCGTGCCGCGATCCTGATGGCGGCGGTCTTTAACTTCCTTGGCGTTTTTGTGACGACGCTGCTCTCCCCGAAGGTCGCCGAGACCATCACCAAGATGGTGGACTTCGGTACCAACCAAAGGGAGGCGACCATTGCGCTTTCGGCGGCCATGTTTGCCATCGTTCTGTGGGCAACGCTTGCTTGGGTCTTCGGCATTCCCACCAGCGAGAGCCATGCGCTGATCGCCGGTCTTACGGGTAGCGCGATCGCGCTTCACGGCAGTCTGGACGGCGTAAACGGCAGCGAGTGGATCAAGGTCATCTGGGGCATTCTGATCTCGGTCTCGCTGGGCTTTGTGCTCGGCTGGCTGGTCTGCAAGGCGGTCACGTTGATCTGCTACCGCATGGAGCGCAGAAAAACGCAGACCTTCTTCCGCGGTGCTCAGATTGTGGGTGCGGCGTCGATGGCGTTTATGCACGGCGCGCAGGACGGTCAGAAATTTATGGGCGTTCTGATTTTGGCGGCGCTGATGGCCAACGGCGTTTCGTCCGAGGCGATGGCGGGCGGCTTTACGCCCGAGCTTTGGATGATGCTTCTTTGCTCGGTCATTATGGCGGCAGGAACCGCGATCGGCGGCAAAAAGATCATCAAGTCGGTGGGTATGGATATGGTCAAGCTGGAGAAATATCAGGGCTTCTCGGCGGACATCGCCGCGGCCATCTCGCTGTTCTTCTGCTCGATCTTCTCTCTGCCCGTGTCGACCACGCACGTAAAGACCACCTCGATCATGGGTGTGGGTGCGGTCAAGCGTCTTTCGGCGATCAACCTCGGCGTTGTCAAGGAGATGGCGCTGACGTGGGTGCTGACCTTCCCGGGCTGCGGACTGATCGGATTTTTGATGACAAAGCTGTTTATTGCAATATTCTAAAGGAGAAAAATCATGTCGAAGAAAACAGATGCATTTTATTTTGAAAACTTCAGCGAGGTGGCCGAGCTTTGCGTAAAGGCGGCAAGCTACCTTGTGGAATTCCTTTCCGACTACAATCCGTCGCTTCTCCTGGAGCGTATGGAGACCATGCATACCTTCGAGCACGCGGCCGACGAAAAGAAGCACGCGATGAGCGAGGCGCTGGCCAAGGCGTTCATTACGCCCATCGAGCGCGAGGACCTTGCCGAGCTTAGCGGCAACCTTGACGAGGTGGCCGACAACATCGAGGAGGTGCTTCAGTGCTTCTACGTGGACGAGCCCGCAAGCGTGACGGCAGAGAGCGTGGCTCTGGCCGAAAAGATCCTGGCGTGCTGCAAGGCCCTTGTGGAGCTGTTTTTGGAGCTTCCCAACTTCAAGAAGCCGCAGAAGCTTCGCGAGATCGTCATTCGCATCAGCGACCTTGAGGAGGACTGCGACAAGCTTTACCTTGAGGGCTACCGCAACATCAAGCACGCGTCGAGCGACGTTCTGGAGATCCTTTGCTGGCGAAAGGTCTACGATTACCTGGAGCGCTGCGCCGATGCCTGCGAGCACGTGGCAGACTCGGTCGACAAGATCGTTATGAAGAATTCATAAGCGGAAACATAGAAATCGCCGACCCGGTGCACATCGGGTCGGCTTTCCTTATAAATTGAAGTTTGTCGGGGGGAGAACGTGTAGGGGACTTTTTGAAAAAAGTCCCCTACAACCC
>JAGAUC010000233.1 GCA_017621015.1 Clostridia bacterium
CCAATCGTGGAACAGAACCTGCAGATATACGGGGCTTTACTGCATGTCTCTCGCGAGCGAGCGTGACAAGGTCCTTCCCGTCAGGTGCTATGCCGACGTTGAGCGCGCCTTCCGTGAAGGCAAGCACGGTGCGATGCTTTGTATTGAAAGTGCGACGGGGCTTAAAAATTCGCCCGCGTTGCTTGAGCGGTTTTACAACGTCGGTGTGAGGGTCGTGGGTCTTACGTGGCTCTCCAACGATCTTGCTAAAAGCAATCGCGTGCTTGACGACGGCGAGGAGGACACGGGTCTGAGCGAGATCGGCAGAGTATTCGTGGAAAAGGGAAACGAGCTTGGCATCATCTGGGACGTTTCGCACGCGTCCGACAAGACCTTTTGGGATCTTTGCGAGATAGCGAAAAAGCCCGTGATCGCGTCGCATTCGAATTTCCGTGCGCTTTGTGGGCACTCACGAAATCTGACCGACGAGATGGCCAAGCGCATCATCTCGGACGGCGGCATGATCGGCCTTAATCTTATGGAGGATTTTATCCACGAGGACGAGAAAAAGCGCACGGTTGAGTATTGGTTGAAGCATCTGGATCACTGCTTTGAGCTTGGCGGTGAGGATCATGTCGGCTTTGGCTGTGATATCGACGGCATACCGCGTTATCCTGCGCCTCTCACGACCCAAGATTCGATCCACGATCAGCTACTTGAGCATATGCAGAGATACTATTCCGAGCGTATCGTCGAAAAGGTGGCGGGGGAGAATTACCTTGCGTACCTCAAAAAATGGCTGTGAAGGGTGAAAATGAAAGGAGTACGGGTGCTGTACTCCTTTTTTGTTCAAGCGCGAAAAATGGGTATTGACAAACACACGGATTTATGATAGAATGTTTTTCGTAATCCATCGGGGCATTAGCGCAGTTGGGAGCGCACAACACTGGCAGTGTTGGGGTCAGGGGTTCGAATCCCCTATGCTCCACCAAATGCTACTCAGACGAACACCTACTTCTTTAGCGGCGGCTTCGCCGTCAAGGTTTCGCTCTGATACGAACAGAAAAACGCCATCTTAGATGAAAGTCTAAGGTGGCGTTTTTCGTGGATTTTTTAAGTTGTTGGATTTGCTTGCATTGGAAAACCTTGAATCTCGAATCCTATCATCTAAATGCACCTCACTCCGAGTAATGCCTATTGCATCGTGTAAAACCGCAAAGGAGAATGCAAAATGAAAAAATGGCTCGTTGAGGATCAGGCGTTTGAATTAACCGCGATCGAAGGCAAAGCTCGCTCAGTGTAGATTTATCAGCAACAAGACCAAAAAATAACGGCCTCATCATGAAGCCGTTATTTTTCTTTGTACTCGTTCTCAACGCCTCTGGTTGCCCTTGTGTTCGGCGGTATCTTTGCCGCCTTAATGAGTCCCGACGGGTGTTCCTTTCTGTACTGAGTGGGGGTGATGCCCATTTGGCTCTTGAAAAAGCCGTTGAAGCTTCTGAGGCTATGGAAGCCGCTTTCGTAAGCGATCTCGGTGATGCTTTTGTCGGTATCCTCGAGAAGACGGATCGCGCTCTCGGCGCGGTAGACGTTGACAAGCTCGCTGAAGGTCATATTAAACTTATTCCGAAAAAATCTTGACATATAGTTATAGTCGTATCCAAGCTCCTTGGCGACCTCTGCGAGGCTGATCTTTTCGGCATAGTTGGCGGCGATATAGCCGAGAATCCGCGCAAAGCCCTCCGCGTCCTTTTTCTTGGTGTCGGCAAGCCTTACTGAGTTTAGATATTCCTCGCACAGGCCGTACAGGCAGGATTTGAGTGTGAAAATGCTCGGGCTATCGTTATGGAGCAGTCTTTCCGTTACGTATGCTTTGATGGTGTGATGGCACCGAAAGCGAAAGCCCTCGCCCGTTTTGCCGCCGATCTGATTGGCAAAGGAGCGGACGAAATCCTCTGAAAAGACCAACACCCAATATTGCGTATGGGGGCTTGGCTCATATTTATGCACGTCGTAGGGCAGGCAAAGGCCGAAGTCGCCCTCGCCCAACAGATACGCCGTATTGTTGACCGTACATCTTACCGATCCCGAGAGCACCCAGATCAGCTCCAGATTTCTGTGGAAATGATAATTCCATATTTCGTCGGTATAAAAAACGGCGTTGAAGTTATAATTGGTTTGCGAATTGAAGGGCTGATGAAAAATCATGAGAATGCCTCCAAAAGATAAATTTTTTCTTATATTATACAACATTCTTCTTTACAATGTCAATTCCTTGCCATATAATTATTTTGAATGACAGTAAAAAAGAGAGGGTACGAGATGAATGATCTGCACCGCTTGATCGTAAATAAGGAGCATCACCAATACCGCCATACGGTTGCGTGGAATTTGGCGGAGGAATATCGGGAGAGGGGGCTTTCTCCCATAGAGCGCATGAGTGACCGCTTTTTCAGAATGTGTAGTGAGGAGCGGGCGGTGATACTTGAGGGCGAGCAGACCGTTTTTATGCGCACGGTGGCCAATATTCCCGATATCTTTACCGAGGACGAGTGGCGCGAGATCAAGGCGCATCACTATATCCATGAGCTTGGGTATATGTCGAATCTTTCCCCCAATTACTACGGTGCGATATCCGTGGGGCTTTTGAAGAAAAGAGAAGATGCCGACGAATACGGAAAAAAGGCCATTGACGCCGTAATCTCTTTGTCAGACAAATATCTTGAGGAGGCAAAAAGGATAGGGCGCGAGGATATCGTGCGCGTGCTGACGAGAGTTCCGCGCTATCCTGCCGAAAGCTTCCGCGAGGCGCTTCAGTTTTTCCGTATTCTGCATTTTGCTTTGTGGCTTGAGGGAAATTATCACGTGACCGTTGGGAGATTTGACAAATATATGTATCCCTATCTCAAGGCTGATATAGAGAAGGGAATACTTGACGAGGCGAGTGCGCTTGCTTTGGTGGAGGATTTCTTCCTTTCCTTCAATAAGGACTCGGATCTGTATGTGGGGGTACAGCAGGGTGACAACGGGCAGAGTCTGATGCTTGGCGGCGTCGACGAGGACGGGGACGAGATCTACAATCTTCTGACAAGGCTTTCGCTTGAGGCCGCCTACCATAACAAAATGATCGACCCCAAGATCAATCTGAGAGTGAGCAAAAAAACGCCCTTGGAGCGCTTTGCGGAGGCTACCGAGCTGACGCGCGCAGGGCTTGGCTTTCCGCAGTATTCCAACGATGACGTGGTGATCCCCGCGCTTGAGCGGCTGGGCTACGAGCACAAGGACGCGGCCAATTACACGGTGGCGGCGTGTTGGGAGTTCATTGTTCCCTTTGTAGGCGCTGACGTGGCGAACATCGGTGCGCTCTCGTATCCCAAGGCCGTGGATACCGCCTTTTACAGACATCTGTCGCATTGCCAAAGCTATGGAGAATTCTTTTCGGCTGTCAAGCGTGAGATCGAAAAGCAAGCGGCGAGCATATGCGACGGCATTAAGGATCTGTGGTTTATCCCCTCGCCCTTTATGAACGTCTTGATGGACTGTGAAATATACGGTGGCGGAAAATATAATAATTTCGGTATTCACGGCACGGGAATTGCCACGGCGGCAGACAGCTTGGCGGCTATCAAAAAATACGTGTTTGAGGAAAAGTGTGTTTCCGCAGAGGCGCTGATTTGTGCGGTGAAGGGCGACTTTGAAGGCGCGCCCGAGCTGTTTCATAAGCTGAGATACGACGCGCCAAAGCTTGGCAACAACGACGATTACGTGGACTCGATAGCGATCCGGCTTTTGGATTGCTTTGCCAATGCGCTTTCGGGCAAAAGAAACTGCCGCGGCGGCGTTTTTCGGGCAGGCACGGGAAGCGCGATGTATTATTTGTGGCACGCGGACGAGATCGGCGCGTCGGCAGACGGCAGACGGCGCGGCGAGCCGTTTGGCACAAATTATTCCGTAAGCCTTTTTGCACGCGTGAAGGGGCCTGTTTCCGTCATTGGCTCCATGACCAAGCAGCATTTTTTGAACGCCATAAACGGCGGACCCTTGACGCTTGAATTTCACAGCAGCGTGTTCTCGGATACCGACGGCGTGGAGAAGGTGGGGGCCTTGGTCAAGCGCTTTGTCGAGCTTGGCGGACATCAGCTTCAGGTCAATACGGTCAACAGAGAGCAGCTTATCGACGCGCAAAGGTATCCCGAAAGATACCGTCAGCTTGTGGTGCGCATATGGGGCTGGAGCGCGTATTTCGTGGAGCTTGATAGGGAATATCAGGATCACGTGATCGCAAGGCAGGCGTATACGCTATGAAGGGTATGATATTTGACGTAAAGGAGATGTCCCTGCACGACGGCCCGGGGATACGAACGACGGTCTTTTTTAAGGGCTGTCCGCTCCGATGCCTATGGTGTCACAACCCCGAGGGGCTTTCGCGTGGGGTGGAGCTTTCATACAATAAGGCGAGATGTCGCGGCTGCGGTTGCTGTCAGGCTGGTTGCTTGCACCCCGAATGTGCGCCCTTTGGCAAATGTATGTTCGTCTGCCCCGAAAACTGCCTGCAGACTGTGGGCAGAGAGGTGGAGGCAAGTGTACTTGCCCGTGAGCTTTTGACGGGTGCGGAGCTTCTTGGCCACACCTTCGGCGGCTTTACCTTTTCGGGCGGCGAGCCGCTTTTTCAAACGGAATTTCTTTTGGCGCTTGCCAAGGAATTGCGAGGGTATCATCTTTGTGTGGAAACCTCGGGCTTTGCTGCACGCGAGGATTTTCTTTCGGCCATTGAGGCAACGGATTACGTAATCATGGATATCAAGCTGATAGACCCCACGCTTCACAAAGCATATACGGGAAGGGAAAACGGGCGGATCTTAGAAAATTATGCGATACTGAGGGAAAGCGGAAAGCCTTATCTGATCCGCACGCCGCTTATTCCCGACATGACCGATACCGAGGAAAATCTTGCGGCGATCAAGGAGCTGATCGGCGACGACCCGTGGGAGAAGCTCCCCTACAATTCTCTTGCAGGGGCAAAATACCAAATGCTCGGCAAAACATATCAAATGTAAAAGGAACGTATTATGATGGAAAACAGCAATATCATTCGGTGGATAGAGCAAAAAAGCGAGGCGCGGAAACGGGAAATTCTGAATGCCCCCGACGCCGTGGAGATCGTCGGCACGGCCTATTACGTCAGCAACGGCGGAAACGACCAAAACGACGGAAAAAGCCCCGACACCCCGTGGAGAACGCTTGACCGCGTGAATGCGGCCTCGCTTGCCGAGGGCGACGGCGTGCTTCTCAGACGCGGAGACGTTTTTCGCGGCAGGATCATAGCCCGTAGCGGCGTGACCTACGCCGCATACGGCAAGGGCAAAAAGCCTGCCCTTTACGGCTGGTCGGAAAATCTTGCCTCGCCTGATCTGTGGGAGCTTTATGACGGCGAGAAAAACATCTGGAAATACAAGAAAAAGATCACCGACTGCGGCACGCTTGTGTTTGACGAGGGGGAGCGGCATTCGAGAAAGCTGATCCCGTCTTATATAAACGGCGTTTTCGTCTGCCGTGACAACGAGAACAAGCCTTTTGATATGCGCGAGCAAATGACAAACGATCTCGATCTGTACACGCCGTATTGCGAAAGGCTGACGGCGGAGATGCTCAAGGGTGAGTCTTTTCCCGTTCCCGTGGTAGACAGCGAAAGCTACGGTGAGCTGTATTTGCGATGTGACGGGGGAAACCCGGGGGAGGTATTTGACTCCGTTGAGGCGGTTGCCAAAACGATGCTGATCACCGCGAGAGGGGTTCGTGACGTCAGAATTGACAATCTTTGCCTGAAATACGCCTGCTTTGGTGTGTCGGGGGGCGGTCGGGTGGACGGCCTTAAGGTGACCCATTGCGAGATCGGCTGGATTGGCGGAAATATACAGCATTATTTCGGCACCGACCCCAATTACCCCAAGGGTCGCCGCGGCACAGTGACACGCTTCGGCAACGGCGTGGAGGCTTACGGTAGCTGTGATCGCTATGAGGTGTCGGGGTGCTATATTTACGAGGTCTACGATGCCG
>JAGAUC010000234.1 GCA_017621015.1 Clostridia bacterium
CGGTAATGTCGCGATAGATACGGACGAGATCGTCGTCGCTGTAGCGCTTTCTCTCTTCCTTAATGGTCTTGTTGTAGGCATTTACCGGAATGTTCTTAAAGGTAATCTTACCGGGTGCCAAGGTTTCCTGGGGATCTACAAATAAATTCTTTGGCATTTTTCTTTCTCCTTTATGAATTTATGTGAATTTATTTTCTCAAATGTGGAAGATGGCTTCGCGAATGATCTCGGCAACCGTGGGATGCGGGAATACCAGCTTCTTCAGACGCGTGGGCGTCAGCTCGGTATCGATCATCATCGTAGCGGTCATAATGATCTCGGAAGCGTAGGAGCCAACCATATGGCAACCCACAAGGCGATTCTTGTCGGTGTCGACCACGAGCTTGATGAAGCCCTTGCCGCCTTCGTTCTCAGCCAGGTAACGGCCTGCATAAGACATGGGAAGCTTGATCTCCTTGACCTTCATGCCCTTCTCTTCAGCGGCCTCCTTGCTGTAACCGACGCTTGCTACCTCGGGATCGGTGTAGATGACCGAGGGAATGACATCATAACGCATCTCGTCGTTCTTGCCAAGCATATGGTTAACGGCAACCTCAGCCTCTCTGTAGGCGGTATGAGCCAGCATCAGCTTGCCGTTACAGTCACCAACGGCATAAACGCCCGAGACGTTCGTGCAAAGGTGACGGTCGGTCTTGATAGCAGCTCTGTCCATATCAAGCTGGAGGGTTTCCAGACCGATTCCTGCCGTGGAAGGCCTACGGCCTGCAGAAAGAAGGACCTTATCGCACGCGATCTCCTTCTTCTCGCCGTTCTCCTCGTAAACAACACTATTTTCCTTAACCTCAAGCACCTTGCAGGAAAGCTTGAAGGTCATTCCGCGCTTTACAAATGCATCGGTAAGCACCTTGCAGATCTCCGGATCGGTTGCACCGGCGATCTTGGGCATCATCTCGATGACCGTGACGGCAACGCCAACGCTTGCAAAGTAGTAGGCCATCTCAAGGCCGATAACACCGCCACCGATAACCACAAGGTTCTTCGGAAGCGTTTTCTCATCCAGCACCTCGCGGTTGGTGAGAACAAAGCCGGAGGCAAGGCCTTCCTTAAGTCCGGGAACGGGAGGAACCACGGTCTCCGAGCCCGATGCGATGGTGAGGCGCTTGCCCTCGTAAACCACGCCGTCGGCCTCAATGGCAAAGCCGTTTTCGGTTCTGCCCTTGATCACAGCATTTGCACTGACGACCGTGACCTTATTTCCCTTCATCGTGGCGCCAACGCCGGCCACAAGGGTCTTAACTACGCCATTCTTTCTCTCAACGACCTTCGCGTGATCGTAAGTAACGCCCGTCGCCGTAACGCCGAACGCCTCGCTCTCCTTGGCGTGTCTGTACATCTTGGAGGAATTCAAAAGAGTCTTTGTGGGGATACAGCCCTCATTGAGGCAGGTACCGCCAAGAGCCTTTTTCTCAAAAACGGCAACCTTCATGCCGCCCTGAGCCGCACGCTCAGCACAAAGGTATCCGCCGGGGCCACCGCCCAGAACCAACAAATCAAAAATTTCCATAGTCTGATCTCCTTATTTCGCAAGAAGTGCGGTGAAGTTTTCAAGATTGTGAGCAAGCTCCTTCTGGAAGCGAGCCGCGGGCGAGCCGTCTACGGCGCGGTGGTCGTAAGTAAGGCTGAGACCCATAGCGGAGTAAACCTGAAGCGAGCCGTCTGCCGCCTTGCGGACGCGCTCGGTCGTGCAGCACACGCCGAGGATACCGGTCTGAGGCGGGTTAATAACGGGCGTAAAGGACTCAACGCCCATATTGCCGAGGTTGGAAACCGTGAAGGT
This sequence comes from Clostridia bacterium, assembly GCA_017621015.1. Lineage (GTDB taxonomy): Bacteria > Bacillota > Clostridia > Oscillospirales > CAG-272 > RGIG8775. Next base: position 1,838 of record JAGAUC010000234.1, read on the forward strand.
ACCGCCCGTGAGCTTATCGGGGCTGATGTTGCCCTCGCGGCACTGTGCGGCAAGCTCCTTAACGGCCCTCGAGATCTCAAGAAGGCTCATCTCGTCCGCGTGGAAAATGGTGGGAACCATAAGTCCTCTGGGCGTGTCGACCGCAACACCGAGGTTTACGTGCTTAAACAGACGGATGTTGTTATCGTCCAGCATATGCGCGTTAAGATCCGGGTGGTTAAGAAGCGTTCTCGAAACGGCGTAAAGGATGATATCGCCAAGCGTGATACCGGCATACTCGCCCTCGGCGGCCTTGAGCATCTTGCGGTAAGCAAGAATGGTGGTAGCGTCGAAGGACGTGGTGTGTGTAAGCTGAGCCATCGTGGACAGCGAGGTGTGCATCGACTTGCTGATCGCACGGCGGATGCCGCTGAACTTGACGTCGGTGTACTCTGCCTCGGCAGCGGCAGCAGGAGCTACTGCGGGTGCAGGAGCGGCTTCCTCGGCCTTTGCCACAACAACGGGATTCTCCATCAGCGTTCTTACGTCGCGCTCGATGATTCTGCCGTTCGGGCCCGTGGGAGTTGCGAGCGAGGCATCAACGCCTGCGCGCTCAGCCAGCTTTCTGGCTCTGGGAGAAATGGCGGACTTTTCGCCTGCCACAGCCGTGGTAGCGGCAGCGACGGGTGCAGCAGCCTCCTCCTTCTTCTCCTCGGCAGCGGCGGGAGCCTCTGCGGGTGCGGCCTCTGCGGGTGCGGCGGAGTCGGGACGAAGCGCGGAGCAATCCTCACCGGCGTTACCGACAGCGCAAACGTTTACAAGACAAGGTACCTCATCGCCTTCGTTGTAGAAGATCTCAAGAAGCGTACCCTCTGCGGTGGATTCACATTCGAAACTTGCCTTGTCGGTTTCGTATGTAAAGAGAATATCTCCTACCTTTACCGCATCTCCAACTTTCTTTTCCCAAGTACCGATGATACAGCTTTCTACCGTGATACCGGCCTTAGGCATAATTACAGCATTTGCCAAAACAAATCCTCCTTAAAATATGATATCAGCTTATTATAACATATTGTAACATTTGTGTCAATCACTTTTCAGAAAATTATGTACTTTATTTTATAGGATCTTGACACCGGTTTCGTCACATTTGCGAACGAATTCCTCGGGAAGCGGCTCGTCGCTGATGATGTAGTCTACATCCGATATGCCGGCAGAGGTAAAGGGCATCAGCCGCTTGAATTTATCCGCACCGCAAAGAATAACGCTTGTCCGCGCCTTACGGATCACAAGGCTTTTGATCTGCATGTCCGCCTCGGTACCGCAGGTAAAGCCGGCCTCGGACGAGCAGCCCGAAACACCGATGAAGGCCAGGTCAATGTTGATCTTTTCCAGCACCTCCAGCGTGTTCACACCCGAAACCGAAAGCGTTCTCGAATTCATTGTGCCGCCGCAGAGATTGACCGTCGGATTTTTGAGACGGCAAAGCTCCAGCGCAATGTTTGGGCTGATGGTGGTAATGTTCAGATCCATATCCGGCAAATTGCGTGCCAAAATAAGGTTTGACGTGCTGGCGTCCAGGAAGATCGAGCTCTGTGGGTGCAGGAGCTTCATTGCCTTTTTCATCATTGACATCTTACCGACGTTGTTTTCCTTCATCCGGATGTTGAACTCCACATCATCCGGCTGGTGCACCGAGCGTACGCCGCCGCGGTATTTGGTGACAATGCCCATCTCCTCAAGCGCGCTCAGGTCGCGGTGCAGGGTCATCAGCGAAACCTCGGGAAACAGCTCGCGCAGCTCCTTGATGGTGGCAATGTTTCGACTCTCAATATATTTTTTTATCCGTTCCTGTCGAATACGATTCATAGGCCCTCCCGTTGTAAAGGATTGAGTTTATAACATTTTATAACACAATTATATCATATCATTTTGGCTTTGTCTATTGACATTTTCCACAATCTGTATTAAAATATTCGTATAAAATAACCGAAGGAATGCGTATGATCCAAAAACTTCAATATTACATAAGCGACATAGTCGATCCCTACGTCAACCTCGCCAGAGAAAAGCTCCTTTTTGACGGAGTGGACGGGGAAACGCTTGTTTTGTATCTGTGGCAAAACAGAAACACCGTCGTGATCGGAAAAAACCAAAACGCCTTTTCGGAGTGCCGCACCGAGCTTTTACAAAAGGAGGGCGGCCTTTTGGCGCGCCGCCTTTCGGGCGGCGGCGCGGTTTTTCATGACCTGGGCAATCTGAATTTCACCTTTCTTTGCTCGACCGAAAATCTGGATATTGCCAAGCATATGGAGGCCATCCGCGAGGCCTGCCGTCTGGCCGGGATCGAGACCGAGCTTTCGGGGCGCAACGACATTCTGGCAGGCGGGCGGAAATTTTCGGGAAATGCCTTTTATAACAGCCGTGGCCATTCCTATCATCACGGCACGCTTCTCATTGATGCGGATATGGATAAGCTGGGGCGTTACCTCACGCCGCCCAAGGCAAAGCTTGAGGCAAAAGGCGTCAAGTCGGTACGCTCACGTGTAATCAACCTTGCGGAGCTTGCGCCAACGCTTACCTGCGAGAAAATGAAGGAGCATTTGCTGACCGCCGCAAAGGCAGTTTATGCGCTACCACTCACCAAGGCCGCTGAGCCGGATGCGCAAAAAATCGCCGAGCTTGCCGGGGCCTTTGGCACGTGGGAATATCTCTACGGCTCCCCCATTCCCTTCGACCTTTGCTGCGAGGGGCGGCTTCCCTTTGGAAATACCGAGCTGAGACTGCGCGTAGAGAACGGAATTCTCACCTTTGTCAAGCTCTACACCGACGCCTTGGATTCCGCGATTTCCGACGCTGTGGAGCGCGCGCTTGTTTCCCTGCCCTTTGATTTTCCCACAATCAGCGATGCGCTTGTCAGGTCGCTCAACGAGTCCGACGCGCTCGCCCTCATCGCGCTCCTCTCCGAGCAAATCTTTTCATAATAAAAATCCCCCCGCATAGCGGGGGGTATTTC
>JAGAUC010000235.1 GCA_017621015.1 Clostridia bacterium
GGGTTCGACTCCCACTACTCACCCCATAAGAAAACCGCACACATCCGTGTGCGGTTTTTCCTTTTTACCTTTTCCTTCTTCAAAGAAAAGCGCAAATTTCATCAAAATCACCGTATCTCCCAAGATAACAAACAAGCTTCCCGTTTGTTATCTTGCCTCGTATTTGCTCTTTCACCATTTCTTTCACTTTACTTTGGGAAGAAATCACCGAATGTCCTATAAAGCTTATTGTCATATTACACCCCTTGGTTTCGTGGAAATCCACGATTTCGGATGTATTATACACGCAAACCAAAAAATGTCAACATCGTGGAACTCCACGAGACGAAAATTTCATATTTACCTATAATAATTGTGGAATTCCACAATTTATGGGTAGGATATGAATATGAAATTAAACGATGCTATTATCAAGCGTATCGAGGAAATTTGCTGTGAACGCGGCAGCAATGTATGTGACATTGCTTTAAGTGGCGGGATGTCCCCCTCTGCCATCTACGACCTTATCAAAGGAAGGACAAAATGCTCAAAGGTTATTACGGTAAAGCGTTTTTGCGAAGGCGCGGGAATTACCCTTTCTGAATTTTTTGACAAAGAGTATTTCAACGAGGCCGAAGAAGATTAAAAACACAACAAAAAAACAGATGCTGTTTGCATCTGTTTTTTGTTTATCCTTTTTTTCTTCCCCCAATTTCATTCAGGAGCGTAAAGCCGAGGATGAGCGCACCGCCCACCGCCTGCCAGAGCGTCATCGGCTCACGCAGCACTGTGACCGACAAAAGCACCGCCACCAGCGGATCGATGTAGCTGAGAATGGCCACGCTTTGCCCGGGGAGCGCCGGGAGCGAGGAAAAATACATGGTGTAGGTCACGCCCGTGTGGAAAAGTCCCACGATCAAAAGATATACCCACCCCGCGCCGTCAAGCGACCCCAGCGTCACGCCGCCCGACAAAAGCACGTACGGCAAAAGCACGGCAATGGCCGACAAAAACTGCAAAAACGTGCGGTCAAGCCCGCCCACGTTTTGGATAAACTTGTTCAAAAGAATGACCGTGGCATAAAACGCCGCCGCGCCGAGCCCGAAAAGGACACCGACCGTGTCGTTTCCGCCTCCGCCGCCCGCACCGATGATCAGTACAAGGCCGAGCGTGGACATCCCGAAGCACAATAGCTGCCTGCCGCCGAGTCTCTCACGGAAAAGGAGCGGCGAGACCGCCGTGACGAGCACGGGCGCGAAATAATAGCTGAGCGTCGCCATCGAGACCGTGGTGTACTTGTACGCCTCAAACAAAAGGATCCAGTTGACCCCCATCGCCGCCCCCGACAAAAAGAGCAGCCAAAGCTCGCGCTTGATGGCGGCAAGCGGAATTCTCTGCCCTCTCACAAGCAGAACGGTGCCGATCAGAAGCGCCGCCAGCACCGCGCGGTACAGCGCCAGCTCCGCCGAGGGAAGCGGCACGCACCGCACAAAAAGTCCGATGGTGCCGAAGATCGCCATCGACAGGATCAGAAGGCCGCGAGGGCCGGTATTTTTTTTCATAGGTATCTCCTCACAGCTCTATCTCCAGCCCGTCAAACGCGACCTCCACGCCGTGCGCCGACATCCTGTCGGCAAGCTCCCCGTGCGCGGTGTGCAGCGTGCGCGCCATATGGCTGATGACAAATTTTTTTACGTATTTTTCAAGGCTCGCTTTCATCTCAAGCACCATATTCAGGTCGTTATGCTCGAAGATGCGATAGTCCCCTGCGCGCTCTCCCACGGTCGCGTCAACAACCGCCAGATCCACGCCGCCGTTTTTGATCGCCGCCACCTCATCGTAAAGAAGCCACGCACCGTCCAAGCCATAAAACAGACGCCTCTCGCCGTCGTCGACGATAAAATGCACCGCACCCCGGCAGGTGGCGTGATTGGCGGCCAGCGCCGTCACCGTGTAGCGGTCGAGCCGAGCCTCCTCCCCCGCCGCAAGCGCGCGGAATTCGGCACCCCCAAGCGCGTCCACCGTCGCCTGACAGTAATGGTCCCCGTGCCTGTGCGTATTCAGAATATAACGAATATCCTCCGCGCGCTTGCCAAAGACCTGCAAAGCATTCGGCACGTCACGCCCGGGATCTATGAGCAGGCAATCATCGACCAAAAGCGAGGAATTACGGCGAAATCCCTCAAGGTTCCCGTGATCCTTAAAGCTCCAGTCCGCCGCGCCCGTTCCCAAAAAGGTTATCTTCATTGTCTTACCGCCTTTTTTGTTGATCACTCCATTATAGCATACCTCCCCGCCCCTTGGCAAGTATACCGTAAAGAAAAAACCGCCGTAGGCGGTTTTTTTCTTAAAATTACAGATTGTAGTACTTATCAAACTCCGCAGGATGCGGGATTTTGGACATCTCCAGGCACTCGGCGCGCTTGGACTTGATAAAGCCGTCGATCAGCTCCTTCGGGAATACGCCGCCCGCGATGAGATAATCGTTGTCGGCCTCCAGGGCATCCAGCGCCTCGGGAAGCGAGGTGGGCAGCCCTTTAAGCTTTGCCTTTTCCTCCTCGGGAAGGTGGAAAAGGTTGAAATCGTAGGGACCCCAGCCGTTTTCGTGGGGATCGATCTTGTTCTTGATGCCGTCAAGACCTGCCATCAGAATGGCCGCATAGCAAAAATAGGGGTTGCAGGTCGCGTCGGGATTGCGAAGCTCAAAGCGGCGCTTTTCGGGGCTCTTGGCGTACGCGGGAATGCGGATGACCGCCGAGCGGTTGGAGGTCGCATAGCCCACCGTAACGGGTGCCTCAAAGCCGGGGATCAGTCGCTTGAAGGAGTTGGTCGAGGGATTGGTAATGGCGCACAGCGAAGCGATGTGCTTCAGAAGTCCGCCCATAAAGTAGTGCGCGGTTTCCGAAAGATGTGCATAACCGTTATCGTCCGAGAACACGGGCTTGCCGTCCTTCATCAGAAGCATATGCACATGCATACCGCTTCCCGCCTCACCCGCGATGGGCTTGGGCATAAAGGTGGCGGATTTTTCGTATTTCAGCGCGGTGTTGTGAATGATATACTTGATCATCATGGTCGCGTCAGCCATATGAACGACCTCGCCCAGCTGCGGCTCGATCTCAAACTGACCCGAGGCGGCCACCTCGGGATGATGATAGTTGATCTCAATGCCCGCCTCCTTCATATGCATGCACATCTCGCTGCGGCACTCGTAGGAGGTGTCAAAGGGCTTGGCAATGTGATAATTCTTCTGCTTGGGGACTACTACGCCAAGGCCGTTGTCGCCGCTGTTCCAGTAGGACTGCTCGGCGTCAAGCTGGAACGCCACGAAATTGGGATCCACGTTCCAACGGACCGTGTCAAAGAGATAGAATTCAAACTCGGGAAGAATATACATCGTGTCGGCCACACCGCTGTCCTGCATAGCCTTGACGGCGGCCTTGATGATGTTTCTCGGATACTGCGGAAGCGGACGGTTTTCGGGGGTGTCGATGATCATCGCGTTGCCCGTCATCGAAAGCGTGGGAACGGTGCAGAAGGGATCGATGAGCGCGGTGTCCGGGTCGGGAATAAAGACCATATCGCTCTTTTCGACCACCGCATAGCCGTAGTTGGACGCGTCGAAGCCGATACCGCTCTTTAGGGTGTCCTCGGAGAAGTTTTCGGCAGGAATGGTCACATGGCGGTACTGACCGTTGATGTCCACCATCTTGAAATCCACCATTTTGATGTCGTGCTTTTCAATCAGATCCAGGATATCCTTTACGCTTTTTGCCATTTTGAAACTCCTTATATTAAGAATTTTTATCGGTACAACGCCCATACGCGAGAAGCGCCTCCCCGCTTCATTTCCCCTCTTTGGGCAATAGGCAAGGGCTTTTTTCTTTGGATCGTCATGCTTCTCCTCGCGTCTCCCCCTTCTTTACAGAAGGAAACACAGTCATATCAAACGTTTTTCTTTATTTTAGCATACCCCTCTCGGTTTGTCAATCAATGTTTTGATTTTCAACAAAACAAACGGCGCCGAAGCGGCGCAACCATCGGTTTCACCGAGGCTTCAACCTCGGCAAAACACGCATTCTTTGACAAGTTTGGTTGCAAAAAGCTATCTGTCGCCGGACAAAAAAGCACGCGGCCTTGACACCCAAAGTTTACAAAATGTTCAAGAATAAAAATCACGAATTTGCTATAATAATTATAATTAAAAAAATATGATGGAAGGAGTTTTTTTATGGCATTGACATACATAAAGAACGGCAAGATCGTTCTTCCCGATTCGCTTGTCGAGGGCAAGCTTCTCGCGTTTGACAGCGAGAGCGGCAAGATCGTCGGCGTTGTGGATTCGCTGCCCGAGGGCGCGAGGGTGATCGACGCGGGCGGCAGCTACGTCGCCCCCGGCCTTGTGGACATCCACATCCACGGCTATCTTAACGAGGACGCCTCCGACGCAAAGCCCGAGGGCATCCGCAAGATGGCATACGGCATCGCCAAAAACGGCGTAACCGCCTTTCTTCCCACCACCATGACGGTCTCGCAGGCCGAGATCGACGCGGCGCTGAATACCGTGCGCTCGCTGAAGGAGGAGTCAAAGAGCTGGGACGGCGCCGAGATCCTCGGTGTTCACGCGGAGGGTCCGTTCATCAACCCCTCCAAGAAGGGCGCGCAGAAGGAAGAGAACATTCAGAAGCCGAACGCCAAGTTCCTGATCGACAATCAGGACATCATTCGCCTGGTGACCGTTGCTCCCGAAATGGACGAGGGACACGCGGCCATTAAGGAGGTATCCGAAAAGACCGACATTCTCATTTCCATGGGCCATACCGGCGCAGGCTTTGAGGAGGCGGTGAGTGCCGTCCGTGACGGCGTGGGACACGCCACACACCTGTTTAACGCCATGACGGCTCTGGCACACCGCGATCCCGGCGTGGTCGGCGCGGCGCTGGCAACCGACGTTACGGTCGAGCTGATCTGCGACACCTTCCACATTCACCCCGGTGTGTTCTCCATTATCGCCAAGCAGAAGGCAGACAAGCTTTGCCTGATCACCGACTGCACAAGAGCGGGCGGCATGCCCGACGGCGAGTATGACCTTGGCGGTCAGCCCATTTTCCTTAAGGGCATCGAGTGCCGCCTTGCGGACGGAACCATTGCCGGCTCGGTACTGAGGCTCAACGTTGCCGTTCGCAACGTGCTCGAGCACACAAGCCTCAGCATTCCCGAGGTCGTGGCGGCGGCCAGCTATAACCCCGCACGCGCCATCGGCGCCAAGGGCAAGGGCGCCCTTCTTGCCGGCTACGACGCCGACATCATTCTCGCGGACGAGAAGTTCAACATTCTGAAAACAATAAAGAGAGGTAAGACGATTTATGAAGCTTAAAATGACAGCACCCTTAGATCCCGGCTATATGCCCATGGCACTTGTGCTCAAGGATTTTGACGAGCGCGCAAAAAAGGCGGGAGAAAGCAAGATCGTGATCGGCATCGAGAGAAACAAGGGCTACGTGTCCACCTACGAGATGGCCGTATTTGCCGACGGCACGGGGCACGATGAGGAGAACTTCGACATTGTGGAGCGCGTGGTCAAGTCGCTTCTTTGGGTCCGCGGTGGCTACAAGGTCATCATCGCCGGCTCCGAGGTGATCGGCGCCAAGATCAAGGCCGCTTACGATTTCGGCGGACTTCGTGAGTTTGACCGTGGCTTTATGGCAAGGGTTTATGAGCGCCCCTTCGAGGTCGTGGTGACCACGCTCGAAAACGCCCCCAAGGCAAACGAGGCCGCCGAGCCCGTTGGCCGTCACCTTTCCGGATGCCGCATCGGCTTTGATGCGGGCGGAAGTGACCGTAAGGTCAGCGCGGTGATCGACGGCGAGCCCGTATATTCCGAGGAGGTCGTCTGGTTCCCCAAGACCAACTCCGACCCGATGTACCACTATGAGGGAATTCTGAGCGCCATGAAGACCGCGGCATCGCATATGCCCCGCGTAGACGGCATCGGTGTATCCTCGGCCGGCGTCTACATCGATAACAAGATCATGGTTGCTTCCCTGTTCCTTAAGGTTCCCGAGGAGCTGTTTGATAAGCACGTCAAGAATATGTACCTCGACGTAGCCGCCGAGCTCGGACGTGAGCTTGGCTGCGAGATTCCCGTTGAGGTGGCCAACGACGGCGACGTCACCGCGCTTGCAGGCGCCATGTCGCTGGACGATACCGGCATTCTGGGTATCGCAATGGGCACCAGCGAGGCAGGCGGATACGTGGACCTCGCCGGCAACATCACCGGCTGGCTCAACGAGCTTGCCTTTGTTCCCGTGGACTTCAACAAGGACGCTATGGTTGACGAGTGGTCGGGCGACTACGGCTGCGGCGTAAAGTATTTCTCGCAGGACAGCGTCATCAAGCTGGCTCCCGCGGCAGGTATCGAGCTTGACCCGAGCCTCAGCCCCGCTGAGAAGCTTAAGGTCGTTCAGGGCCTTATGCTGGAGGGCCATGCAGGCGCTCGCAAGATCTACGAGACCATCGGCGTTTACTTCGGCTATGCCGTTGCTTATTATGCTATGTTCTATGACATCAAGCACGTTCTTCTTCTCGGCCGCGTTTCCTCGGGCGAGGGCGGAAAAATCGTTCTGGATTTCGCCAAGAAGGCCATTGCCGAGGAGTTCCCCGAGCTGGCAAGCAAGATCAACATTGCCCTTCCCGATGAGAAGAGCCGCCGCGTAGGCCAGTCGGTCGCCGCCGCCAGCCTTCCCAAGACCGAGAAGTAAGCAAGACCATACAAAAAGAAGGCAACCCGATCGGGTTGCCTTCTTTTTGTGTATGGGCTATAAAAAAGATATTTTTGCTAAAGTGCTTATGGGATTTGAACCTTACGAAAAATTTTATGTCATTGATCCTTCCTGGTCAAAAAAACAAGGAATTAAGAAAATCTAAGTCTTCTTCATTGTCCAAAACTATGTCAGTAAGCAAATCGTAGATTTCTAACAATTCTTCGTCAATTTTTTGTCCTTCGCATTCTTTGGCGGTAACCAATGAAGCAACCCTTAAGTCAAGTTCTTCTTGCAAATCGCATAGGGTGTCTTCATTCATGCTGATGATCCCCAACTCTTTTAATAAATTTGTGGCTTCGCTTTTTGCTCTTGGGGTAAACTGCATCTTTTGACTTTCGCTTAGCATACTTCTTTCTTTTTCCTTCTTTGCTTATGTTAACTAAATTAAAATCTCTTCGGTCTTGTCGACTGACAGGTCTACAGGATACGACATTGTTATTCGTTGGATTTATGCTTGTTGTCGCACGTTTTCTATAAAAAAAGATATTTTCGGCGTTTTGCTTACGGGATTTGAACTCAACGAAAAGATATTCTCTACAACAAATATTTTGAAAAATCCATCTCTTCGCTTGAGCTCTCTAAAAGTTCCACACCGTCGCAACGGAAGCGCAGACACTCTCCGAATTCAACCAAACCGTCTACACAAGTAAGATAAACTATACCGGAAATTGCCCAAAAGCCGTCCGGCTTATAAAATGAGTCGTCTCTATAAGGAATAAACTCCTCCGTTTCTTTCCAATCAAACACCTCCAATTCAGTTACGTTGTCAAATCGTATAATAACATATCTGGTGTTAGGATCCTCTTTCCCTTCAGGATCGGGTGGATTCCTGTGACAATACATATATAAGCTATTATTTACGCATTTTGCATTTAATAAAGCGCCATCGTGATAACTGCCTATTAAAACAGAAAATAATTTCTCTTCAGTCATTTTTTTCTCCCTTTACATTAATGCTCTCTCTTATCCCCATAAATGTGGTGTTCGGGATCGCCTTGATGTGTTAATTGCCCGTGTTTGTTGTAATAAACTTTTTCTCCGCTAAACTCTCTTTCTTTGAATTTTCGGTATTTTGAGTTAACAAATGGCTTTTCCCAAAAATCTAACCAATGATAATGGTGTGGCTTGCCGTGACATTCGCTCCTGATCGTTTGCCCCGAGCTCTTTCGTTGCATAATCATTCCGCCATTTTGAAGGAGCTTTTTATCTTCCCAGCCTTTTTTCAAAAGTCTTCTGTCGTTTTCGGGTAGATAGGAGCCGGAGTATATTTTATATCGTTTGCTCCACCTGTTATACTGTATTTGCCTTGCATCTTGCGGTCGAGATAGTTTTTCTTTTGCGGTTTTCGGTGGATTTTTGACTTCAACGTAGTGATTGGGTTTCTTTGTAATTGAATATATAATTTTATCAATCAAGCCTCTTGCCATAATTATACCTCTTTTTGAAATAAATGTCAAGGAAATATTCCTTGCATACTCATTTTATAATAGAGGCAACTAAAAGAAAATAGCAAAGTTTTTGCTGTTTTCACTATACAACTCTTATCAAAACATATTGATTTTGTTGAATTTACAAAATATAATGTTGACAAATACATATACAACTTGTATAATATAAATATGAACACAGTAAGATTAACCTTTAATACATCAACAAATTTCACTCTGCCGATAGGCATCTTTCGTGTATTGCAGCGCGATGCGTATTATTATGGTTTTATTAAAAGCGGACAGCCTAACGTCAGCGGATTCTTAAACAACTTAATCCCTGCATTATCCGATTATCAAGAGGATCTCTTTGACGAGCTCTTGAAATACAATAACGGAAATGAAGAAATAGCCAAGACTTGCGCTCGCAGTATTCACAATGTGTATTTGCACCCGTTTGCATTTCACGATGACGGGACCGTCAATGTTCCTTTTCGTATCAGCAAGGATAAATATGATGATTTTATTGTGATACACGATGAAAGACTCGACTTTTATGATACTGACTTTACGAATTACGTGCGTACCCTTTTGTCCGAATATGCATCAAAAACACTGGGACAAAGAGAGTATATGTATGCTTTCAGAAAGGTCTGTCCGCTTCGTGAAGCAATACAAAAAGAAAATGTTTGTAAATTCTACACCGATGAGCAAAGCTTCGTCTTTGTTCCGGTGTCAATCGAAACCTCTCCGATATATAACCACAACTATATTGTCGGGATAGATGAAAATAAGAATCCTCAAGCTATAAGGCTATCGAAAACAAAAAAGATAACGATTTTTGAGGAAAGAATAAAGGTGTCGAAAGAAATGTGTGAATTGATAAGCGACCATCTCGATAAAATATACGAGGAGGAGTATAACGAATGTTTGGATTAAAGTTGTTTACAAAGACGAAAACTAAGAAATTTGCAAGTGATAAAGATAGAAAACAATACTACGCAATTCAAGGGTATTACAAAAAAAAATGAAGCAACAAAAAAATCAGCAGCAAAACCTAAAAGCAACAAAAAATGATCATCAAGCATTGCAACATTCGGGTTGGCTTTAATAGCCATCCCGTTTTTGTTTTGTAGATTGGGGGGCAAATCCCGAAAGTGTTCAATATCTTTTTTTCATGACTATGCGAGAAAAGGATAGAAAGACAAAAAAGCCTTGAAAAATCAAGGCTTTTCGCGGCTATATCTTTTTTATAGCCCTTTTTTGGTTGCGGGGGTGGGATTTGAAAGGCCCACTCGCGTCGCATAGTCGCCGCGTGTCGCTCGCGAGCTCGCTCCTTCGGCTCCTTGCTTTGGCTCCACCGCTTCTCGAAAAGCCACGTCGGTGGCTTTTCTGCGGCGCTAACCCAC
>JAGAUC010000236.1 GCA_017621015.1 Clostridia bacterium
TCAGAAGCAGCTTGCTGAAAGCGGCGCTGAGGTCGAGGTTAAGTAAGTTTCATCCGATTCTTACCTGCTGTAATTTTTGTTCTCAGAGCAAACAAATTATGCCGATTCGGTTTACCGAATCGGCATTTTTGTATTCACATAAAAAGACAAAGCACAATGGGCAAGAACATCGCGGGCAGATAGTTCATCAGCTTAAGCTTGGTTATTCCCGCCAAATTGAGTCCAATCCCCAGAATCAAAAGCGAGCCCGCCGCTGACATTTCATTGATGACAACGTCATTTAAGATCGGCTGTACCCACTGAGCAAGCAAAGTAAGTGACCCTTGATACAAAAGGATGCTCACGCCGGAAAAAAGAACACCGACACCGAGCGAGGAGGCAAACACGATGGCCATCACACCGTCCATGATGGATTTGGCATACTGCGTGGTATGCACCAGCTGAAGGCCGCTTTCCATCGGCCCCACGATCGACATGGCCCCCACGCAGAAAAGGAGCGTAGCATTGACAAAACCGGCGGCAAAATCACTCGCCTTTCCGCTCTTACCCGTAAGATGCTTGCCAAGGAAATTTCCCAAGCGATTGATCTTGTCATCGAGATCCAAAAGCGTTCCGATAATTCCACCCACAATGACCGAAAGGATCATCACCAGCGTTTTTTCGGTTTTCAGCGCACCCGATATTCCAATAAGCATACAGCAAAGCCCGATGCCCTTCATAATGGCATCCGAGCATTTTTCCATGGTCTCGCCGAGCTTTCCCTCCCCGCCGCGCAAGACCCGACGGAAGGCAAGACCGACAACACCGCCGGCAATCACGGCCAGTGTATTTACGATTGCACCCCAAAGAGCTAATTTTTCCATAACCGTATCCTATGTATCCAAACACAAACGGGCAAAAGCTTTGCCCGTTTGTTCTCTTATTTTACTTTCTCTTAAAGGCTTCCCAAGGATCGCTGAGATCCAGCTTGCTGTCAAGACGGATCTCCTTCTCGGGCTGAGCCTCCTCAACTTCTTCGGCTTCGTCCTCAAGGCTGATCTCCTGGGGAAGCTCGATGGTGTTGGTGGGCTCAAGCGCCGCCTGATTGCGGTAGTAAGGATCGTCGGGCTTTCTGTCAAAGCCGGTCGCGATGATGGTAATCTTCATCTCATCGTCAAGCTCGGGATCGAAGGAAACACCCCAGATGACGTTCGCGTCGGGGCTTGCCTCGTTGGAGATCATCGTGGAAGCCAGATCCACGTCCTCAAGTCCAACATCATGCGAAGCGGCAATGCTGATCAGGATACCGGTAGCACCCTTGATCGAGGTCTCCAGAAGCGGGCTGGAGATTGCCATCTTGGCGGCGTGCTCTGCCTTATCCTTACCCGTAGCGTTACCCACACCCATATGCGCGTAGCCGGCATTCTGCATGACCGAGGTTACGTCGGCAAAGTCCAGATTGATAAAGCCGGGCACGTTGATAAGCTCAGAAATGCTCTGAACACCGCGACGAAGCACATCATCGGCCACCTCAAAGGCGTTGGACAGCGTGATTCGGGTGTCCGAAACCTGCTTAAGTCTCTCGTTCGGGATGACGAAAAGCGCATCTACGTACTGCTTGAGCTCGGCAATACCGGCATCAGCCTGCACCATTCTTCTCTTGCCCTCAAAGCCGAAGGGCTTGGTAACGATGGCCACCGTCAGAATGTCCATATCCTTGGCAACGCGTGCCACGATGGGAGCGGCACCCGTTCCCGTTCCACCGCCCATACCGGCGGTAATAAACACCATATCTGCGCCCTCAAGAAGCGTGCGGATCTCCTCGATCGACTCCTCGGCCGAGCGTGCACCGATCTCGGGGTTGGCGCCTGCACCAAAGCCCTTGGTGATCTTCTCGCCGATCACAAGCTGGTTGGGAGCCGCAGAGGTCTTAAGCACCTGACGGTCGGTATTCACCGCAATAAACTCAACACCGCGAATGTTGGCTGCGATCATTCGGTTGACTGCGTTGTTTCCACCGCCGCCGACACCGATAACCTTAATATTTACACCACTCTCAAAGCTGTTGTCATGTTCGAAAATTGGCATTCGCACGTCCTCCGAAATCCGTAATTAGATACATTTATATATATTATAATAATACATTTTCAAGGATTTTGCAAGGGGTTTCTTTAATTTTTTTCTGTTTTTTCGTTTTTTTCACAAAACCGTCTCAAAAAGGAAAAAAGTCCCTGTTTTACAGGGACTTTTTCTTGAAATCCGATCCGTCAGGAGATCGGAAGAGCACA
>JAGAUC010000237.1 GCA_017621015.1 Clostridia bacterium
TCAAAAACCCCTTGACAAGTTCAATACTTCGTGATACGATGTATATCAGAAAGAGAGGTATGCTATGGACATTCAACTCAAACGGGGACTTCTCGACGTGTGCGTACTCACCGCCATCCAAAATGAGGAGTCCTACGGCTACAAGATCCTAAAGGATATCAAGCCGTATCTGGAAATGTCGGAATCGACGCTATATACCATTCTCAAGCGCCTTGAGGGCGCGAATATGCTGACCGTGCGAAGCGCCGAGCACGAGGGACGGCTTCGGAAATACTACCGCATTACCCCCAAGGGCACAAAGCGCATCGAGGAATTCAAAAAAGAGTGGCGCGAGGTCGTTTCGATCTATCGCTTTATTACCAAGGAGGACACCGAGCAATGAAAAAAACAGAATATATTGAGGCGCTTCGTGCGCAGCTTTCGGCTTTGCCCGTCCCCGATCTTGAGGAGCGCCTTGACTTTTATGCCGAAAGCATAAACGACCGTATGGAGGACGGACTCACCGAGGAGCAGGCGGTTGCGGCACTCGGCTCACCCGACGACATCGTGGCGCAGATCCTCGCAGACATCCCGCTTGCGCGGCTGGTCAAGGAAAAGGTGCGCCCCAAGCGGAGACTGAGCGCGCTTGCCATCACACTGATCGTCGTCGGCTCTCCCGTCTGGCTTTCGCTTGCCATTGCCGTCCTCGCTGTGATCCTTTCGCTTTTTGTCGCACTGTGGTCGGTGGTCGTCTCGCTGTGGGCCACCTTTGCCGCCCTTGTCGGTGGAGCACTTGGCGGCCTTGTCGGCGGCATCGGCTTTGCTGTCGGCGGACAGCTTCTCCCGGGACTTGCTCTCCTTGCCGCAGGCCTTGTCTGCGCGGGACTTGCGATCTTTCTTTTCTTCGGCTGTAAGGCGGCAACAAGGGGCACCGCCATTCTTGCCAAAAGGATCGTGCTTGGCGTAAAATTTGCATTTGTCGGAAAGGAGAATAAAAAATGAAGGTATGGCTGATTATAGCGGCAGTTCTCATTGTTCTCGGACTCGCCCTTTTTACCGGCATAATGTCGGCAAACCATTGGAATTTTAAAGCGCTGAGTACTACACAGTACGAAACCAACGTCACGCAGATCGACCAGGATTTTCAAAGCATTAACCTGGAGATCAAAACCGCGCATTTTCGCTTTCTCCCTTCGGCAGACGGCGTCGCGCGGGTGGAATGCTACGAAGAAACCACCGCAAAGCATACCGTCACGGTTGAAAACGGAACGCTTTGCATTCGCGCGGAGAATGCAAAAAAATGGTATGAGCATATCGGCGTAAATTTCGACACGACAAAGATCACACTTTACCTGCCTAAGTCGGAATACGATGCCCTTTTTGTCAAAGGAAGCACGGGAGACGGTACGATTCCCGAAGCCTTTTCGTTTGAAAGCATGGATATCTCCCTTAGCACCGGCTACGTGACCTGCCTGGCCTCGACCTTGGGAAAAATGAAGATTCGAACAAGCACAGGCAGTATCCGCGTGGACAAAGTCCGCGCCGGCTCACTGGACCTTTCAACGACCACAGGACGAATCGCCGCGCGAGAGGTGATCTGCGATGGGGACATCCGCGTTCACGTCAGCACGGGAAAAGCGGTTTTGACCGACGTTTCCTGCCAAAGCCTGACCTCGGACGGCAACACCGGTGATCTGATCCTTAGGCGCGTGATCGCTTCGGGAGACTTCTCGATCGAGCGAAGCACGGGTGACGTGACCCTCGAGGCCTGCGACGCCGCCACTCTTTCGATCACCACCGACACCGGCGACGTTACGGGAACGCTTCTTTCGGAAAAGGTCTTTATTGCCGGTACCGACACGGGGCGCGTAAGCGTGCCCAAGACCACCGCAGGCGGCAAGTGCGAGATCACCACCGACACCGGTGACATCCAAATCGATCTTGTAAAATAAATCGCGTATAAATTGCAGTTTGTCGGTCTGGCTACTCTTGAACCAAGGGGCGTGCAACTAAGCCTCCCTCCGAGAGGGA
>JAGAUC010000238.1 GCA_017621015.1 Clostridia bacterium
CATTCTTCCTGTGCTCGCATTGTCCAGCTGACGGCTTTTCGCTGACCATCAGCGCCAATTCTCTCTCGGAAATGCTCAACATCGGCAGAGCCTCGCTTTACCGCGTGTTTGACAAATTCACCGAGGAAGGTTACATCAAGAAGGAGGCCAAGACCATTACGCTTCTTGACCGAAGAGGCATGATCGAATCGTATGCCTGATATCCCCTACAGAAAAGGAAAAAGAATCATGAAAAACACAAAACGCCTATTCACACTTGCCCTTGCCATTCTGATGGCACTCACCCTTGTCGCCTGCGGCAATACGCCGAGCGATAGCACGACTCCCGACACAACGCCTGACAATATTCCCGAGGCTCCCGCAACGCTTGACACAACCCTTCCCGTTCGCATCTCGGTACTCAACGGAACCACGGGCTTCGGTGCCGCCAAGCTGATGAGCGACCACGCCGCCGGCAACGCCGCGCTGAACTACAGCTTCAAGGTTGAGACCGACGCCGCGCTTATCAATGCCGGCCTTATTAAGGGCGAGATCGACATTGCCGCTCTGCCCACCAATGCCGCTTCCACTCTGTATAATAAGACCGAGGGCGCGGTCAGCGTGCTGGCACTCAACACGCTCGGCGTGCTTTACGTTGTGGAAAACGGCGATACGGTAAGCACACTTGCCGATCTCGAGGGAAAGACCGTTTACTGCCCCGCGCAGAATCCCGCCTTCATCTTTGAAGCTATCTGCAAGGCCGCAGGTGTTAACGTGACCATTGACACCACGTACGCCCAGCCCGCCGCTCTCATGAGCGCGGTTGCCGCCTCTGAGGCAGGTATGCTTGCCGTTCTTCCCCAGCCCGTTCTCACGGTGGCCATGAGCAAAAACGCAGGCCTTACGGTTGCGCTTGACCTCACCGCCGAGTGGAAAAACGCGGTCGGCAGCGATTCGCTGGTTCAGGGATGTATCGTGGTTCGCAACGAATTTTTGCAGGCTCACCCGAATGAGGTCGTAAAATTCCTTGAGGAATACAAGGCCTCGATCGATTTTGTAAATCAGAATCCCACCGAGGCTTCGGAGATGGTGGTCGCGCTTGGCATTTATGCCGGTGCGGCTCCCGTGGCCGCCAAGGCCATTCCCTCGTGCAACATCGTCTATATCGACGGTGCTCAAATGAAGACCGCACTTTCCGCCTTCCTTGAGACCATGCACGGCTTCAAGGCAGAGTCGGTAGGCGGCGAGCTTCCCGCGGACGACTTCTATTTTATCCTGGCCTTTGCCCAGTAATTTTATGAAGAAAACACTCAAATCGCTCGGCGGTACGCTTTTGGTGCTTGCCTTCTGGCTGGCCCTTTGGTGGCTGGGAGCGATCCGCATGGGACGGGAGCTTTTGCTCCCGTCTCCGCTCACCGTGCTTGAGCGGCTTTTGGAGCTTGCTCTCACCGCCGACTTTTGGCTTATCGTGCTCCGAAGCATTCTGCGCGTAGTCTGCGGCATTCTTCTTGCCCTGATCTCGGGCGTGCTTCTGGCGCTTCTCACCTCAAATATTCCCTTTTTGCGGCGGCTTTTTTATCCGCTTCTCTCGGTTATCAAAGCGACGCCTGTCGCTTCTTTTGTTATTCTCGCTCTTTTGTGGCTGGGCTCGTCCGCGCTCCCCGTTTTCATTTCCATGCTGATCGTCCTCCCCGTTGTTTGGGCGGCGGTTTCCGACGGTATTGACGCGTTTGACAAAGACCTGACCGAGGTTTGCCGAGTTTTTTCCTTTCCCTTCGGAAAACGCCTTCGCCTTTTGTACTTACCCACCGTCACGCCGTATTTTCTTTCGGCGTGCAAAACCTCGATCGGTATGGCGTGGAAGGCCGGCGTTGCCGCCGAGATCCTGGCGGTCTCGCCCGTTTCGATCGGAAAACAGCTTTATGAAGCCAAAATCTACTTAGAAACTCCCGATCTGTTTGCCTGGACGCTGGTGGTCGTGCTTCTCAGCCTTATCATCGAAAAGCTGGTCACGCTGTCCTTCCGGGCGCTGGGAAAACGTGAAATAAGGAGGGCCACCTATGCTCAAGGCGAATAATCTCTGCGTGACCCTTGGCGGAAAGCCTGTTCTTGAGAACTTCTCGTTCTTTTGCGAGGATGTCGGCTGCACCGCGCTGATGGGCGCCTCGGGCATCGGCAAGACCACCTTTTTGCGCGTGCTTGCCGGGCTAATAAGGCCCGATTCGGGTGAGATTGAAAGCACGTTTACACGCGTTTCGGTCAAGTTTCAGGAGCCCCGCCTTTTCGATTGGCTGACGGTAAAGCAGAACGTAGCCGCAGTGCTCAGTGGTGAGGAGGCAGACAGCATCGCTGAAAAATGGCTTTCGGCGGTCGGTCTTGAAAAGCATCTTCACAAATATCCGCACGAGCTTTCGGGCGGTATGGCGCAACGCGTGGCTCTTGCCAGAGCGCTTGCTTACGGAGGCGATCTTCTTCTGCTTGACGAGCCCTTCTCCGCCGTGGACGAGGCCACCAAAGCCCCTCTGCTGGAGCTCATTCGCGCGTACGCCCAATCCCACGCCGTCATCCTTGTAACACATAGCAAGGAGGAGGCCGAGCTTCTCGGCGCCAAAATCGTACAATTATAAATATAAAAAACAACCGCACGAATGTGCGGTTGTTTTGGTTTTATTTGATGTTAAACAGCCTTTCGGCGTTGCCGCCGAGAATGAGTGCCTTTTCCTCGGTGGTAAGGTTGGCTCCGAGAACCATACCCATTTGGCTTGCCGGGTCAAACCACGGAACATCACTACCAAACAGAAGATGATCGGCTCCGACGTGCCCGGCGATGTACTCGATCAGACGGCGATCGTAGATGTCGCCCGCAATATCGTAGTACGCGTTCTTATGGCGCGTTCCGATCTCCACGGCGGTCTTGATGCCCTCAACTCTTCCACCCGAATGACCGAAGATAAAGTTGACCTCGGGATACTCCTCAAGGAATCTCTCAAAGCGCTCGGGCACCGAGAACTTCTGCTTGGGGTTGGAGGTCAGAGCCCAGGTGTGAGACAGAATGGGCAGACCGTACTTCTTTGCCGTCTCATAAATGGGGCGGTAACGCTCGTCATCGGCGTAGCAGTTGTTGTCCGCCGGATGGATCTTGATACCCACAAAAGCAGGATCGTTGTGATTATCCTCGATCAGCTTGAGGCAAAAATCGATGCAGAAGGGATTGTAAACGAAATAGCTGTAAATTCTCTTATTCGACTGCTCAAAGATCTGATCGCACTCCTCTACAAATCCGTCAAAATCGGGGCGGTCGTTCGGGCCCAGCGATCTGCCGAGCGACTGGATCATATAGTCCACGCCCATACGGTCCATAGTCTCGATCACGCGCCTGAGAGACGGATCGTAAATGAGAACGGCTTTATCGGAAAAATGTGCATGTGAATCAATAATCATTGCGGTCTCTCCAATCAATATTCCTTGATGCAGGTCTTTCTTACGATCTCCATAGCCTTGACAAGGTCACCCTTTCTCTGAAGCGAGCGGATCTCCTCGCGAGGAAGGTTCTCGACGAGATTTTCAAACATTCTTACGCGCTTGATGCTCTCGCGAAGGGCTCCGGGGCCGTCGATGTAAGAGGGCCAGATGTCAAGATTGAGCCAACCGTCGTAGCCGACCATATCCATCTCGTAGAAGAACTCCAGCGTCTCCCAGAAATGAACGGCGCCAACCATCAGGTCATCGTCCACGCTTCTGTAGTTATCGTTCAGATGTACGTGGAAGAGCTTACCGTAGTGAGCGGCAAGGGCAAGTGCCTCAGCGGGGTTCTCGTCAACGATCAGCGAGTGACCGATGTCCACAACGATACCGAGATTCTTGCGCTCCCTCAGCTGCTCACAGATGAAAAGGCTCTTTCCGACGTCGGAGATGTACTGACGGGTCTTGGGCTCCTTGCACTTGTACTCGATGGTGACCTTAACGTCATCGCGGTACGCGCAGATCTCGTCAAGAGACTCCAGAAGCATATCCCATCTCTGAGCGTAATCGTCCTCAAAGGGATAGGAATAGCCGTCGTGGGCCTGCCACAGAAGGATATCGGCGCCGTTCAGCTCGGCGCAAACGTCCATAGTCTTTTTGCAAAGCTCAATGGACTCGCGGCGGATGCCGGGGTCGCGCGCCATCAGCATACCGTCCTGGATCTTGGGATCCATATAGGTGTCGGGGCAAACGGTGGAAACCTGCTTGCCGTGCGCCTTCATTTCCTTCTTGAACCAATCGAGATAATCAGCATCAAACGGAACGCCAAAGCCAAGGCCGTCGATCTCCTCCATATTCATCATCGTAAGAGCAACCTCTTTTTGAGGGACCGAGGGCTTATAGCCTGTGGTCACAAAGCGGTCAATAAGGCCGGTAAAGGGGGCACTACTGGATTCTATCCTTCTTCTCATCGTGTTTTCTCTCCTTTATTTAAGTTTCAATCAATATTCCTTGATGCAGGTCTTTCTTACGATCTCCATAGCCTTGACTAGATCGCCCTTTCTCTGAAGCGAACGGATCTCCTCGCGGGGCAGATTCTCAACAAGATTTTCAAACATTCTTACGCGCTTGATGCTCTCGCGAAGGGCGCCGGGGCCGTCGATGTAAGAAGGCCAGATGTCGAGGTTGAGCCAACCATCG
>JAGAUC010000239.1 GCA_017621015.1 Clostridia bacterium
GCGAGAATATCGCTCTGGCGAACGATGGTGTACTCCACACCGTCTGCCTTAACCTCTGTGCCCGAATACTTGGACGCGATTACCTTGTCGCCCACCTTGATGTTCATGGGGCGAAGCTTGCCGTCCTCACCGTATTCACCGGGGCCTACCGCTACGACCTCAGCAATCTGGGGCTTTTCCTGCGATGCGGCGGCGAGAATGATTCCCGACGCGGTCTTTTCCTCTGCCTCGGTGGGCTTCAGAACAACTCTGTCTGCAAGTGGCTTGATCGTCATTTGAAATGACCTCCTTTTTACGTTAACCTTAAAAGGTTACAATTTCATTTTTGGCACTCGTGGTTGCCGAGTGCTAACAATGTCTATTATAGAACATTTTTCCAAAAAATCAAGTCTTTTTTGGATATTTAACAGTTAATTAACATTTTCAATCCGAAAAGCACATAAGTTGAAGGGACAGAGGGGAGGAAGTCCTATGATCGAACGGATAAACGGGATTTTGAGCGGTCTTTTTTTGCCCATGCTTCTTTTGGCGGCAGGGCTTTTTTATGCGGTGAGGCTTCGTTTTTTTCATCTTGTAAGGCCCCTGGCGATTATAAAGGTCTTGACAAAGAAAAGCCGAGGCGGTGTTTCGCCCTTTCGCTCGCTGACGCTGGCGCTGGCGGGTACGCTGGGCGTGGGCAACATTGTCGGCGTGGCCTCGGCTATCGCGCTTGGCGGCGCGGGGGCGGTGTTCTGGATGTGGGTGAGTAGCTTTGCGGCGATGCTATTGAAATACGCCGAGGTGGTGCTGGGGGTGCGCTACCGAAAACGGGTGAACGGTGCCCACCGCGGCGGCGCGCCCTATTATATAAAGGAAGGACTTGGCAAGAGGGGCTTTCCTGCTTTGGGAGGCACAATAGCGGCCACCTTTTGTGTTCTTTGTTTGCTCCAGTCGCTCACGACGGGGTGTAGCATTCAGTCGGCGGCGGTGGCAAGTGCGCTTGCGGGTGTGATGAAGGTTCCAAGCGGTCTTTGCGGCTTGCTTTTGGCATCGGTGTGCGCGGTGCTTTTGGTGAAGGGAAGCGGCACGGTGATGCGTGTGACCGAGGTTTTGGTGCCCGTGATGTGCGGTGGCTTTTTGTTTTTGTCGCTTTGGTGTATGGCGGTGCGGCCGTCGGAGATCCTGCCCTCCCTTTGGCGCATTTTTTGTGAGGCGTTTTGCCCCGAGAGCGCGGCCGCAGGCGTGGGCGGCTTTTTGCTTTCGGATGCCATTCGCTTTGGTACCATGCGCGGCCTGCTTTCCAACGAAGCGGGATGCGGTACGTCGCCCTTTGCTCACGCCGCTGCGGATACCGATTCGCCCACCGAGCAGGGCTTTTGGGGCATCTTTGAGGTGTTTGTGGACACGGTTCTTCTGTGCACGGTGACGGCGGTGGTGATCCTGATGAATTTTGAGGTGGCAAGCGCGTATGCGGAGCGTCCGATGATGATGGCCATCCGCGCCTATTCCGCCGCCTTTGGCGGCGCGTGGAAGGGCATTGTGGAGGGCTTTCTCGGCGTTTCCATTTTGTGCTTTGGCTTTGCCACGCTGATCTGCTGGGCGCAGTACGGCGTGGCCTGTGTGGACTTTCTGACTCCCAAAAAAGGGCCTCGCCTGCTTTATATCGGTCTTTTTTCATTGGCAATTTACTGGGGCGCGGTGGCTGTGCAGGGATTTGTGTGGAGCGTGGCCGATCTGGTGATCGCGCTGATGATGCTTTTGCATGTGCCCATTCTCTGTCTGTTTAGCGGCGAGGTCTTTTACGAAACGGCGAGCTATTTCGGGTGGAAGGTCAAAAAACTTTCGTTGACGAAAGGAGAAAAATGTGGTAAAATAAAATAGAAGATCCAAAGGGAGGTGTTTTTATGTCGCTGTTAAAGAGTCCGATTACGGCGTTGCACGGCGTTGGCGCGGTGCGCGCAGAGGCGTATCGCAAACTGGGGATTTGCGAGGCCGGGGATCTTTTGTGGCATTTTCCGCGTTCCTACGAAAATCGGGGCGATGTCAAGACACTGGCGGAAGCGACGGTCGGGGAAAAGCAGGCGCTTGTGCTCACCGTTGCCACCAAGCCGACGTTGGCGCGCATTCGTCGCGGCTTTACCATTCTCAAATTCCGTGCCTTTGATGCGACGGGCACGTGTGAGATGATCTATTACAATCAGGATTTTTTGAAAAACACCTTTGCCGTGGGCGAGGAGTATCGCTTTTACGGCAAGCTGGAGCAAAAGGCGGGGCGCTTTGCGATGTCCTCGGCGGCGTGGGAGTCGATACGGGCGGCAAAGCCGCTGGCACCGTTGTTTCCCGTCTATCCGTCGGCTGACGGTCTTTCGCAAAAGCAGATCAAATCGGGCGTTCACGAGGTGCTTTCGGCGGCCGAAAGTGAGCTGCGCGACTATCTGCCCGACGAGATCCGCTTAAAAAACCGTCTGCCTGCGCTTTTGACCGCACTACGCGGCATTCATATGCCGGACTCGTATGCCGAGCTGATTGCGGCCAAACGGCGTTTGGTTTATGACGAGCTGTTTTTGTTTGCGCTGGCGCTTCGCCTTTCGGCTATGCGCGAGCGAAAAACGGGTGCGCCTATCTTTGACAAAAACGATCTTTCGTCCTTTCTCGCGTTGTTGCCTTACCGTCTGACGGGGGCGCAATCGCGTGCGGTGGGGGACATTCTTGCCGATATGGCAACCGACACGCCAATGAACCGCATTCTGGTGGGCGACGTTGGCTCGGGTAAGACGGTGTGTGCCGCGGCGGCGCTTTACGTGGCGGTCAAAAACGGCAGTCAGGCCGCGCTGATGGTACCTACCGAGATATTAGCGCGTCAGCACGCCGCCGATCTCGCGCCGCTCCTTGAGAAGCTGGGCATTCGTGTGACGCTCCTTTTGGGCGCACTTACCGAAAAGCAAAAGCGTCTGGCGCGCGAGGCGGTCGCCGCCGGTGAGACCGACGTGGTGATCGGTACGCAGGCCCTCATCAGCGAGGGCGTGGAGTTTGCTTCGCTTGGGCTTGTTGTCATTGACGAGCAGCACCGCTTTGGCGTCAATCAGCGCGCGTGGCTTACCGAAAAGGGCAGGCACGTGCACACGCTGGTGATGAGTGCCACGCCGATTCCGCGTACGCTGGCGCTGACGGTGTACGGTGGGCTTGACATCAGCCGCATTGACGAGATGCCGCCCGGCAGACAGAAGGTGGACACCTTCTTTGTGGGCGAAAGCTATCGCGAGCGCCTGGAGGCCTTTATCCGTAAGCAGGTGGCTGAGGGCGGAAGCGTGTATATTGTATGTCCCGCCGTGGAGGAGCGCGACGAGGAGGAGGGCGACCTTCTTTTGTCCGAGATCGGCGAGCTGGTGCTCCCCGAGCAAAAAACGCCGCTTAAGAGTGCGGTGGAGTATACCAAGGAGCTTTCCGAGCGGCTTCCCGAGCTTCGCATTTCCTTTGTGCATGGCAAAATGAAGAGCGCGGACAAGGACAAGGTGATGCGCGCCTTTGCCGCCGGCGAGATCGACGTGCTGGTGTCTACCACCGTGATCGAGGTGGGCGTGAACGTGCCAAACGCCAGCCTGATGATCGTGGAAAACGCCGATCGATTCGGACTTTCCCAGCTTCATCAGCTTCGCGGACGCGTGGGACGCGGCACGCGCAAGTCCTACTGTGTGCTTGTGAGTGACACCAAGGGGGAAAATGCTACCAAGCGTTTAAAGACCATGTGCGCGACCAATGACGGCTATGAGATCGCCGAGACTGACCTTAAGCTCAGAGGCCCGGGTGACTTTCTTCGCCCGATGGCCAATATGGGGATCCGCCAAAGCGGCGGCACCGATTTCCGTATTGCCGATCTCTGTGAGGACGGCGATATGCTCCTCGGGGCCTTTGCGGATGCTGAGGGCTTTCTTGCGGCACACGCGCTTACGGAATATCCCGCACTTTCGGAAAAGGTGCAGAGAATGCTTGCCGAAAATGAGGGTCGGACAAATTGAAGTTTAACGGTCTGGCTACGCTTGAACGAAGGTGGCGTGCAAACCAAGCCTCCCTCCGAGAGGGAGGGGGACCGCC
>JAGAUC010000240.1 GCA_017621015.1 Clostridia bacterium
CCGCCTCTTTGTCACCGCCCCCACCGACAACCTTACCGCGCTGCTCAAGAGCCTTGGCATTGTCACGCACCGTGCAAAGCGCGTGCTTCTGGCAGGCGGCGGCACCATCAGCTATTATCTGGCCGAACGCCTTTTGAAAAACCGTATTTCTGTCCAAATTCTTGAAAAGGACGAAAAGCGCTGTCTACAGCTGGCTGAGCTTTTGCCAAACGCCGACATCATTCACGGCGACGCAGGTGAGCGCGAGACGCTGGAAAGCGAGCGCTTTGCCGACTGTGATGCGCTGGTGGCGCTCACGGGTCTTGACGAAATGAACATCATTCTTTCGCTCTGGGGCGCCGGCAACGGCATTCCCGCCACCATCACCAAGCTCGGGCGCATGGAAAACACCGCGCTCATCGACACGCTTCCCGTCGGAAGCATCGTCAGTCCGCGCAAGCTTTGCTGTAACACCATTGTGCGCTATGTGCGCGCCATGCAGAATCAAACCGGCGCCGCGCTCACCATCCACACCATTGCCGACGGCCAGGCCGAGGCGGTGGAGTTCCCGATTGACAAGAGCGTCCTGCATTGCGGCGAGCCGCTCAAGAAACTTAAGACCAAGAAAAACATTCTCGTTGCCTGCATCACGCGCGGCAAGGACGTGGAGATCCCAAACGGCGACTCCAGCTTCCTTGTGGGCGACCATGTGGTGGTCGTGGTATCCGGCGGCGAGATCCTGCACCACTTCAACGATATTTTTGAGGATTGACCATGAATTATAAAATGATGGGGCGCTTTCACGCGCTGATCCTTGCTATTCTGGCGTTTTTTATGATCCCTGCGCTGATCATCAGCCTTGTGGGCGGCACCGCCAAAACCACGATGGCCTTTGCCGCAAGCATGGCGCTTACCGCCGCGGTTGCCGTGCTTCTGGCACGGATCTCACGCGGAGCCAAGCGTGATTTCTACATCCGCGAGGGCCTGATCTGCGTCGGCAGCAGCTGGATCGTGATCAGCTTTTTCGGCTGCCTTCCCTTCTGGCTCTCGGGCGAAATACCCAGTTTTCTTGATGCACTTTTTGAAATGGTCTCGGGCTTTACAACCACGGGAGCCTCAGTCATAGCCAATGTAGAAGGTCTGTCCAGGGGTGTTCTCTACTGGCGTTCGTTCAGCCATTGGCTGGGCGGCATGGGCGTACTGGTCTTTTTGTTGGCGCTTTTGCCGCCGGGAGGGCGCAATGAGGGCTTTACCATGCACCTGTTTCGTGCGGAAAGCCCCGGTCCAGAGGTCGGCAAGCTGGTCCCCAGCCTTAGAAAAACCGCACGCGTGCTGTACTTGACCTATATCGCGCTGACCGTCTCCAATCTTATCTTTCTTTTGATAGGCGGTATGCCCTTGTTTGACGCTATCTGCACGGCGTTCGGCACCGCCGGCACAGGCGGCTTCGGCATCAAAAACGACAGCCTGGCCTCCTACAGCCCCTACCTCCAAAACGTCACCACCGTCTTTATGCTGCTGTTCGGTATCAATTTCGGTTGCTATTACCTTCTGCTTCTCGGTAAGCTTAAAAATGTATTTCGCGATGAGGAGCTTCGGCTGTATATCGGCGTGGTCGTGTGTGCAGTTACCCTCATTGCATTCAATACACGGCACTTGTTTAGCTCCCTGGGTGAGACCGTCCGTCACGCCGCCTTCCAGGTGGCGACCATTGTAACGACCACGGGCTTTGCCACCACAGATTTTGATCTGTGGCCCACCTTCTCCAAAACGGTGCTTGTGCTTTTGATGGTGATCGGCGCTTGCGCAGGAAGCACGGGAGGCGGCATGAAATGCTCGCGAGTCCTTTTGCTTCTGAAAAATCTCAAGCGTAACATTACACGTATTCTACAGCCCAGCCGCGTACAGGTCATTCGCGTCAACGGCAAGACCGTCGACGAGCAGGTGGTGTCAAATACCGGCGCGTATCTGGCAGCCTACGTCATTCTGCTCATTGCCAGCACCCTATTGCTTGCCATCGACGGCCACTCCTTTGAGACCAACTTTACGGCAGCTCTCGCGGCTATGAACAACATCGGCCCGGGTCTTGATGCCGTAGGACCGACCTGCAACTATACCGTCTTCAGCCCTCTTTCTAAGATCGTTCTGATTCTGGATATGCTTGCAGGACGCCTTGAGATCTTCCCCATTCTCATTTTGTTCAACCCCCGCGCCTGGCGCAAAAAATAACACAAAAGCCTCGGTTGTCACCGAGGCTTTCTTATACCTATGAATTGAAGTTTGTCGGGGGGAGAACGTGTAGGGGACTTTTTGAAAAAAGTCCCCTACAACCC
>JAGAUC010000241.1 GCA_017621015.1 Clostridia bacterium
ATGGTCGCGCGCGGCGATATGGGCGTGGAGATCCCCTTTGAGCACCTCCCCGCCATTCAGAAAAAGCTGATCACCAAGTGCCGCCTTCTGGGCAAACGCGTCATCACGGCCACCGAAATGCTGGAATCGATGATCACAAACTCCCGTCCTACGCGTGCCGAGATCTCGGACATTGCCAACGCCGTTTACGACGGAACGAGCGCCATTATGCTTTCGGGCGAAACGGCGGCGGGTAAATACCCGATAAGGGCCGTGGAGACTATGGCCAAGATTGCCGAGACCACCGAGA
Organism: Clostridia bacterium; assembly: GCA_017621015.1. Taxonomy (GTDB): domain Bacteria; phylum Bacillota; class Clostridia; order Oscillospirales; family CAG-272; genus RGIG8775. The sequence goes on from JAGAUC010000241.1 coordinate 290, forward strand.
GCAACATCAATTATAAGAAGCGTTTTCATGAGGCCAATTTCCAGATCCGCAATATGACCGACGCCATCTCGCACTCGACCTGCGGTATGGCCATCGACATTGACGCCAAGGCCATCGTTGCCTGCTCGCTTTCGGGCATGACCGCGCGTATGGTCTCGCGTTTCCGTTCTCCCGTTCCGATCATCGGCCTTACCACCAACGAAAACACCTGGCGCAAGCTGGCGCTTTCCTGGGGCGTTATTCCTGCGATGTGCGAGGAATTTACCTCGACCGATGTGCTTTTCTACACGGCAAAGAAAATCGCGTCAGGCGAGCTTGGGCTTGACAAAAAGGACCGTATCGTCATCACGGGCGGTGACATTACGGGACGCTCGGGCAATACCAATCTGATCAAAATTGATGAAATCTGAGTTTCCCCCAAAAAACGCTTGAAAAAGCAAAAAATATATGCTAGAATAAAGTGATATAGTTTATCAAATCCAATGCATACGGAGAAACATGAAAAAGGTTTTATTTAACAAGGTAAAAGAGGCGCTCGTTTCGGTTTTGCCGGTAACGCTGATCGTCATTCTTTTGAATTTTACCCCTCTGGTCAACCTGAGCATGAGAGAGGTGCTGATCTTTAGTGTATCTGCACTCTTTCTGATCCTGGGAATCGGCTTTTTCACGCTGGGAGCGGACATTGCGATGACCCCGATGGGTGAGCACGTCGGCTCGGGACTGACCAAGTCCAAAAATTTAAAATTGCTTCTCATCATCTGCTTTGCCCTGGGCTTTCTGATCACGGTGGCCGAGCCCGACCTTACGGTGCTGGCCAACCAGGTCGGAAGCAAGCTGATCATCCTTTTCGTCGGTCTGGGTGTTGGCCTGTTTTTGGTGCTGTCCATCCTCAAGATCGTTCTGAAAAAGGATCTGGCAAGTATGCTGGTGTACTTTTATATGCTTCTGTTTGCCCTGGCTCTGGTCGCGGTGGCGGTGGATGTGGAAAAATTCCAGCTGCTTCCCCTCTCCTTTGACTCGGGCGGTGTGACCACCGGCCCGATCACCGTGCCCTTTATTATGGCGCTCGGCGTGGGCATCGCGACCACCATCGGCGGACGCAACGCCAGCGAAAACAGCTTCGGTCTTGTGGCTATGTGCTCGGTGGGTCCCATTCTGGCCGTCCTTCTTCTGAGCATCATAAGCGGCGGCGATATTTCTGCGCCGAGTGTAAGCGATTACTTGTTTGCCGACAACATCTGGACGGCGGTAGGACATACGCTTCTCAAAACCACAAGGGACGTGACCCTGGCGCTCGGACTTGTAGTCGCCTTCTTCTTCGCCATCAACTTCATCTTTTTGAAGCTACCGAAAAAGAAGCTCTTGCAAATTCTGATCGGCACCGCCTTTACATACGTCGGTCTGATCGTCTTTCTGACTTCGGTGCACGTCGGCTTTATGCCGATCGGATTTAAAATGGGCCGTGAGCTGGCCGCCGCCTCGCCGATCGCCATTTCCATCGCCGGCTTTGTGCTGGGTCTTGTGGTGGTACTGGCCGAGCCTGCCGTTCACGTGCTCAACAAGCAGGTCGAGGAGATCACAAACGGCACGGTCTCCAAAAAGGCGATGATGACGGCGCTCAGCATTGGCGTTGGTCTCTCTATCTGCCTTTCGGTCATCCGCATTCTCTGCGGCTTCTCGGTCTTATACTATCTCGTACCCGGCTATCTGCTTTCGCTGGGGCTTTCTTTCTTCGTGCCCAAGATCTACACGGCGATCGCCTTTGACTCGGGCGGCGTGGCCTCGGGTCCCCTGACCTCTACATTTATTCTTCCGTTTGCCATCGGCGCCTGTGTGGCGTCGGGCGGCAATATTCTTTCCGATGCCTTTGGCATCGTGGCTATGGTTGCCATGACACCGCTGATCACCATTCAGCTGCTCGGCTTTACGGCCATCTCCAAAAAGAGAGTGAGCGAAAAGCTGGCTATGAAGAGGATCCTGGATAAGGATGACGATCAGATCATTCGCTTTTTATAAGGAGGACGCTATGCCAAAAAAAGTAACAAAAAATACGGCTGACGAAAATGCGCCCGCCAAAAATCAGGTATCCAGCGTCCGTAAGCTTGTGCTTCTGTTCACGGTCGTCGACCGAAGCAAGACGCTCTTTTACGTCGATCTCCTGGAGCAATTTGAGGTAAACGTGCAGATGGTGCTTTACGGAAAAGGCACAGCCGACTCGCAGATCCGCGACCTTCTGGGCCTTACCGAAAGCGAAAAATCCGTCATTATTTCTTATATAAGAGAAGACAAGGTCAAGGAGGCACTCGAAACCCTGGACGAAAAATTCCACAAGGTGAAGAACGGCAAGGGTATTGCCTTCACCGTTGCCCTTGACAGCATCATAGGGGTGTCGATGTACCAGCTTCTCAGCAACGACCGGACCGTAGTTCCCAAGGAAGGAGACAAAAGATCATGAAAAAAGGATATAAATGCATCTTAGCCATCGTAAATAACGGCTTCTCCGAGGAGGCGATGGAGGCTGCTAAGGCCTGCGGCGCAAGAGGCGGAACCGTTCTTCACGGACGCGGCACCATCTCCAAGGAGGCTGAAAAGTTTTTCAACATTTCCATTCAGCCCGAGAAGGAGATCGTGATGATCCTCGCAAAAAAGGACGAGGTGGACGGCATTCTTAAGGGACTGTATAACGCCATCGGCACCTCGAGCGCGGCACAAGGAATCGTCTTTGCCCTCCCCGTTGATGAAACGCTGGGACTTGACGCTAAAGAAACCGAAAAAGAAACCACCAAGGGTTGACCGAACGGTCAACCCCTTTTTTTTGTAAAAAGACTTGACTTTTTTCTCGGCCTATGATAAAATAACACTTGTTATATATCGAAATTATGCAAAGGAGAACTTATGCCACCCAAAGTGAAGATTACAAGAGAGGACATTGTAAAAGCCGCGCTGGATCTGCTCCGCCTGGGCGGAGAGGCGGCGTTAAACGCGCGCGGGCTTGCTGCGGCGCTTAGCTGCTCGACCCAGCCCCTCTTCTCCAATTTTGCCACAATGGAGGAATTGCTGGAGGCTGTGACCGCCGCGGCCTATGAGCATTATCTCAGCTTTTTACAAAAAGAAGCAGAAAGCGGCAAATATCCGCCCTACAAGGCCTTCGGTATGGCGTACATCCGCTTTGCCAAGGAGGAATCGGCACTTTTCAAGCACCTTTTTATGTGCGACCGCCACGGCGAGGCGCTCTCCCCCGGCTCGGATTTTGAGGCGTCGGTAAATATGATCGTGAGCCAAAACGGGATCGATCGGCAAACGGCCGAGCGCATGCATATGGAAATGTGGGCGTTTGTTCACGGCATTGCCACCATGCTGGCCACAAATTTTCTTGAGCCCGAATGGGAGCTGATCAGCGATATGCTGACCGACGTTTATCAGGGACTCAGAACAAGACACGTATCAGAGTGTGAATGATATGGTTGCTGTAAAGCTGGAAAATCTTACAAAAAAATATAAGGATGTCGTGGCGGTCGACCGCCTCTCGCTTGACATCGAGGAGGGCGAGCTATTTGCGCTTCTTGGAGTCAACGGTGCCGGCAAAACCACCGCCATCAAAATGCTCTCCTGCCTTACCGCCCCTACGGAGGGCGACGCGTTTCTCCTGGGAAAAAGCATCTGCCGCGAGAGTGCCGACATCAAAGCCTTTATTGCGGTCTCACCGCAGGAAACGGCCATAGCGCCCGGACTTTCGGTGCGCGAAAACCTTAGCCTTATGTGTGGCATTCACGGCTTTTCCCGGGAGAAGAAGGACGAAAAAATCCGCGAGCTTACCGAGCAGCTCTCGCTGGAAAGCGTGCTTGACCGAAGAGCGGGCAAGCTTTCGGGCGGCTGGCAACGGCGCCTGAGCATCGCTATGGCACTCATCAGCGAGCCGAGAATCCTCTTTCTTGACGAGCCCACGCTCGGCCTTGACGTTCTCGCGCGGAGCGAGCTATGGGACATCATTCGTGCTCTCAAGGGCAAGGTGACCATTCTGTTGACCACACATTATATGGAGGAGGCCGAGGCGCTCTCCGACCGTCTGGCCATTCTGAAGGACGGCAAACTTCTTATGTGTGACACGCCCGACGGCATCAAGGCCGCGACGGGCGAGGACAGCATCGAAAAGGCATTTATTCGGGTAGTAAAGGAGGCAAAAAAATGAGAACGTTGACCTTTGGCGGACGGAATTTCAAGGAGATCCTTCGTGACCCCTTAAACCTTTGCTTTCTTTTCGGATTTCCCATCGTGCTGTTGCTTTTGCTGAGTGCCATTCAGGCAAACATTCCGGTAAGCCTGTTTGAGATCGAGCAGCTTTCCCCCGGCATTGCCGTTTTCGGGCTTTCCTTTATGACGCTGTTTGCGGCCACGCTGATCGCCAAGGACCGCCAAAGCAGCTTTATGCATCGCCTGTATACCACACCGATGACCCCTGCGGATTTTATCCTCGGATATACCCTGCCCCTTTTGCCCATCGCACTTGCCGAGGGCGTGGTCTGCTTTGCCTTTGCCCTGATACTGGGACTTAAGCTCAGCATAAACGTTTTGCTCTCCCTTATTTTTCTTTTGCCCGTCGCGCTTTTGTATATCGCCATCGGCCTTTTGTGCGGAAGTGTGCTGAGCGACAAGCAGGTGGGCGGCATCTGCGGCGCGCTTCTGACCAACCTCTCCGCGTGGCTTTCGGGCATCTGGTTTGACCTGGATCTGGTGGGCGGCGTCTTCAAAAAAATCGCCTACGCCCTGCCCTTTGTTCACGCGGTCGAAATGGAGCGTGCGGTGCTTGTCGGCAATTTTCCCGCGGCACTTCCGCATCTTTGGTGGGTGCTGGGCTACGCCGCCGCCACACTGATTGCCGCGATCCTGCTCTTTTTGCACCAAATGAAAAAGCAATAACACCAGCTGGCTGACCGTTTCGGTCAGCCAGTTGGCTATTGACATAGGGAAACCGCTATGATAGCCTACCCTTGCATTCGGTAAAAAGATATGGTATAATAAAATAGAATGAGGGCGGAAGGAGAAGGATATGAAGCGTATTATTACTTATATTTTACTGTTTCTTTTGGCAATCGGACTTCTCTATATCCTATATATTGACTTTCTCAAGCTCTCACTTTCTTCCGTTCTTATTCTTTGCACCATCTTACTCTTATACGGCTCTTGTATGGCGTTTGGCGAAAAAGGCATACGGGGAATAAAAAAACAGGAGCAAAAGCTGATTCATTTCGAATTAACTCCCAAAGACCGCTCACAGACCTTGTATTTTGCTTTGCTCTCCCTATTCCCCACCTATTTTTTGTGTTTCTTGGTTTCTTTGTTCCCCGTTCACTCCCACGGAATATGGTTCCTTACCGTGTTTCCGTGTATAGGCCTCAACTGTGTTCCCGCAAGCAGCGTTTTCGAGGATTATAATGCGCTGACCCAGAAAAAATTTCCCTTTTTCTTTGGCTTTTTCTCAGTTACTGCCGCCTGTTGCCTTTCGGGCTTGCTAATTTCTTCATTTCTTTTGAAAAAACACCTGAACATATAACAAGCCAAAGCCTCCGACATAGCTAGCTATGTCGGAGGCTTTTTCAACTTCTCTAAATTAAGAGAGCTGAGTGATCACAAGGTGTGCGGACACGGGGCGCGTGCCGCCGGCAAGCGGCGTTACCGTAAGCGCTGCGGCGTTGCCCGCGGGATTACGAACCGTGAGGATGGAATTGGCCACCTCGGTGTTTACCAACGCCATTCCCACGATCTGCGAGGTGCCCGTGGCACGACCGACAACGGTATACGCCAGATCCTGGCCGTTCAGCGTCAAAAGGAGCTGTCCGGCCTCGGTCACGCTGACCTGAAACAGGATCTGATACGTTCCGACAGCCGAAAGAAGGAAGGACGATTCGCTCAGCCGTCCAATGTTGGTGTTAGCGATCGGGCCGTTTTCCGGAAAGCTGACGTCGGCACCGGGTGCCACCGTTTCCGCATTGTCATCGGGCATCAGCGCATAGAAGTCGGCATAGCTCAGAACGCCGCCGGGAATGCCCTGGATTCCCTGAGGTCCAGGGATGCCTTGCGGCCCCTGCTCTCCCGTTTCTCCCTGAGGTCCTGCGGGACCCTGGGGCCCCTGCGGGCCTACGTCTCCTTGCGGACCTTGCGGACCCGTGGGGCCTTGCGGTCCGATCGGCCCGGGCACACCCTGCAGTCCCTGAGGACCTTCGGGACCGATCTCGCCCTGAGGGCCTTGCGCTCCCATAGGCCCTTGCTGACCGGCAGGTCCGGTCGCACCCTGAGGTCCCTCGGGGCCCTGCGGGCCGATCTCGCCCTGTGCGCCCTGGGGTCCCATCGGACCCGTGACCCCCTGCGGACCTTGCGGCCCCTGAGGACCGACCGCGCCGCGCGGTCCCTGAGGACCGATCGGCCCCTGAATTCCCTGCGGTCCTTCGGGGCCTTGGGGACCCGGCGGACAAACCACGCAAGGATCGTCGTTTCTGTCATCGTCGCAGCAGCCGCACCGACCGATGTTGCAACCGCAGCGACCCGTGTTTCTTGCAAACGGATTTTGCTTGTTCATAAAATTTCCTCCTATCAAATTTGGGTGAAGCACCCAATACAGCATATGTCGAATTTTGACGAAAGACACCTGCGATTCCGACGGGAAGAAAAAAGATAAAGCCCGAATGCCCGAAAAAAATCGAAATACCTATTTACAAATGGCGTTTTTTGCTATATAATAATTATATTAACATAAAAGGAGAGGAAGCCAATGCCAATGCAAATGACATTCCGTTGGTACGGCGAAGGTAACGACCGTATCAAGCTCTCGGACATTAAGCAGATTCCCGGCGTTGAAGGCATCGTTTGGGCGCTTCACCACAAGATGCCCGGCGAGGTTTGGGAAGAAAGCGAAATTGCCGAGGTCAAGCGTCAGCTCGACGAGTACGGCTTCAATATGGATGTTGTTGAGTCGGTCAACGTACACGACGACATCAAGATCGGTCTGCCCTCCCGCGACGCTTACATCGAAAATTACAAGACCACCATCCGCAACCTCTCGAAGTTCGGCGTAAAGGTTATCTGTTATAACTTTATGCCCATCTTTGACTGGAC
>JAGAUC010000242.1 GCA_017621015.1 Clostridia bacterium
AGCGCCCCGCCGGAGGCACGGTCCCCTTTGCAAACCTAGACTTACCGCAAAACTTAATTTATAATTCGTCGATCAATCGGATGATGTCCTTAAAGGGCATCAGGTGCTCGTCGGCCTCCTTGGCCCTATGGTGGCGCAGGATCTCAACGGCGGTGCTTTGCATGGCGGGGAAGGCGCTGCGCGTAAGCTGGTTGGCGTAGATGACAATGTTGACACCGTGCGCCGCCAGCTCCTCCTCGGTCACGCTGTTGAAGGCGGTCGGCACGACCACCAGAGGCGTTTGCTTGTCCGCCGCGCGGAACTTGTCGCAAAACTCCAGAATTTCCGAGGGATCCTTTTTGCGGCTATGGATCATAATGCCGTCCGCACCCGCTTTGGCATAGGCGAAGGCGCGCGCCAGCGCGTCCTCCATTCCCCGCTCGAGAATGAGGCTCTCCACACGGGCAATGATCATAAAATCCTCGGTCAGCTGCGCGCGCTTGCCCGCCGCGATCTTGGCCGAAAAGCTCTCGATGCTGTCCTGGGTCTGCTCGACCTCGGTGCCAAAGAGCGAATTTTTCTTAAGTCCGGTCTTGTCCTCGATGATGACCGCCGAAACGCCCATGCGCTCCAGCGTGCGGACGTTGTAAACAAAGTGCTCGGTAAGACCGCCCGTGTCGCCGTCCAGAATGATGGGCTTGGTGGTGACCTCCATCACGTCGTCGATGGTACGCAGACGTGAGGACATATCCACAAGCTCGATGTCGGGCTTGCCCTTGGCCGTCGAATCGCAAAGCGAGGACACCCACATGGCATCAAACTGGTCAAGCTTGCCTTCCCTCTCCACCACCGTTTTTTCGGCGATGAGGCCGGTCAGGCCACTGTGTACCTCCAGCGCTTTGACAATGGGACATAGCCCAACAAGCTGACGCAGTCTTTTGCGGCGGTATTCGGGCATCGCGAGGCGCTCCTTGAGCGCGCGGTCGATCTTTTTTGTCTCCTCACTTCGCGTGTAGGACACCTCGACAAGCGTCCCGCCGTGCCGCCCAAGCGCCGCCAGCACGCTTGCGCGAATGGCCGATTCGGGCCCCTCGCGCCAGTTGTCGCCGTGAATGACGTAGTCGGGAGTCAGACGCGCGATCACCTCGTCGTAAAGCATATCGTCCTGCACCACGACCTCGTCCACCCCCTCGAGCGCGGCGTAAAGCTTCACGCGCTCCGAGAGCGAGATCGTGGGGAAGTGATTGTAGCGGATGAGCGCCTCGTCTGAAAGCGCACCCACCACCACGCGGCCGTATTTTTTCGCCTCTCTCAGAATGTTGAGATGCCCCTCGTGAATGACGTCGGTGCAAAAGCAGGTATATACCGTTTTCATATCATTTCTCCTTATATACAACGGGCACCGAAATGCCGTTTGTAACAAGCGCTTGCTTCAAAACAACGAAAAAAGCCTCAATGTCCGACACGTCGATGGCGCCCAGCGCGCAAAGGCGGAAGGTGTTTGTGGTCGAGATCTTGCCGGGATAGATGGTAAAGCCGTGCTCGTAGCAGTAGTCGTGCACCCGCTCGAAGCTCCAGTTTTCGTCGTCGGGATACAGCACCGAAACCACAAGCCCCGCCTGGTGCTCGCGCTTGATGACGTTTCGGAAGCCCAGCTCCGAGAGACCCTTGTGAATGGCCTCAAACACGCGTGTGTGGCGCGCCCACTTGGCCTGCTCGCCCTCCTCAAAATACTCGCGGATGGCCTGCCGCGCGGCGTACACCGTCTGCACGGGGGGCGTGAAATGCATCTCACCGGTCTTTTCAAAGAAATCGTACTGCAAAAACAGGTTGCAATAGTAGGAGCGCTTGGGGTATTCGGCAGATCTTCGGATGACGTCCTCACGACCCACCACAAAGGAAAGTCCGGTCATGGCCATCAGACCCTTTTGCGCCGACGCCATGCAAAAGTCCACGTTGTCGCGCTCCACGTCGATGGGGATCATGGCGTAGCTGGAGGTCGAGTCGATGACAAAGATGGCGCCGTGGCGGTGCGCCGCCGCACCGATCTCGCGGATGGGATTGAGCACACCCGTGCCGGTCTCGTGATGCGTGGTGTAGACCAGCGCCACGTCGGGGTTTTCCGCAAGTGCACGCTCCACCGCCGCCACGTCCACCGGGCGGTCAATGGGAAGCGAAAGATCGATGTGCGTAAGACCGTAATACTCGCACACCTCCCTGGCGCGCGTGCTGTACGCGCCGTTGTTGACAATGAGCGCTTTTTTGCCCTCGGGGAGAAGCGAATTCAGGCAAACGTCGATATTGATGGTGCCCGAGCCGCAGAAAAGCACCGCGGTATAGGGACTTTTGGCCGTTTCACCGTGCACGATGCGCACAAGGTCCTCGCGCATCTGCCGCATCATACCCGCAAACTCCTTCTCGCGCGGACAAATATCGGGCACGATCTGCGCCATCTTGACCGTGTCGGTCGTGGTGGACGGACCGGGATTGAGCAGTACGTTTCGTTTGATGTTCATATTCCTTCTCCTTTGATGGATTGTGTAAAATTGTAGTTTGTCGGGGGGAGAACGTGTAGGGGACTTTTTGAAAAAAGTCCCCTACAACCC
>JAGAUC010000025.1 GCA_017621015.1 Clostridia bacterium
AGCTTGTGCAGACCCATTCTGCAAAAGTTTTCGCCCAGCCTTTTTTAAAAGGCTGGCCGCCGGAGGCACGTTCCCCCACCGATAAATCAAAATTTGAACGAAAAAAGCCGAGCGGATGCTCGGCTTTTTCTTTTATTTTTTGTTTTTAGAGAAGCCGGAGCAAAGGTGTCCGGCCAGCATAATGACGGCGAAAACGATCAGATAGAACAGCACCGGAAAGGCGAAGCGTCCTTCCGCTTTTGCGGCAAGGTAAGGCGTGATGCCGTGCGCGTAGACTGCCGCGAACACCATAAAGGCGCATGCCGCGATGGAAACGGCCGGCAAAAGAAAGCGCCTGACAAAGCCCAGCTCCTTTTCCTTTTTCATCCACAAAATAAACATCGGGATGTAAATTGCATAGATGGTGATGATCGGAAGCTCGGAGGAGTCAAAATTGAAGGCTCCGAACCAGCCGCCGTTCGGCGCCAGATTCGCCCCATAAAAATAAAGAAGCCAGACCGAGCAAACAAAGAGACCCCAGACCGAGGAATTGGTAGCGGTATTGGAGACCTTGTCCACCTGCGAGAAGGCATCGGGACGCGGCCCTTCGCCACGCACCGCAATGGCGTACATTCCGCGTGTGACGCCCATCATAAGCCCATTGAGCGTGCCAAGGCAGGAAACCACGACACAAACATTCAAAAAGGTACCGCCGACCGCGCCAAAGATGTTGCGGAAGGCCGTGGTCGCGCCCTCCTCCATCAGAACAGCATTGGATGCGCCGCCTGCCACGCCGATATAATACAGCACATAGGCCGCCACAACGACGAGTGAGCCGATCGTAAGCGCCAGCGGAAGCGTCTTCTTGGGGTCCTTCAGCTCGGCATTGATCGAGGTGGCAACGATCCAGCCCTCGTAAGCAAAGACCGTGGCAACCACCGCCGCAAACAACCCGCTTCCCACGCTGCCGCCCACGGCCTCGGTGACAACGGTAGTAAAGTTTTCAGTCAGCGTGCCGTTCACAAGACCCACGACCGAGCCGACAAGCGCCATCAGCACAATGGGCACCAGCTTGATAAAGGTAGCGCTCACCTGAAACTTGCCCGTCAGCTTGGGTGAGAGCGCATTTAGTGTATAGGAAAGGATCAGGAAAAAGCCCGCCATCACCATGACACGCGGCCCTGTCATCTCCCAACCGAAGATGACGCCAAAATAGCGCGCCGACACCCATGCAAGCACCGAGGCCATGCCGGGGTAATACAGATTGACCAAAAACCAGGCAAGATAATAAGCATATTTTTTGCCGCAGGTCGCCTCGGCATAGTCCACCACGCCACTCACGCGTTCGTATTTGGTCGCCATCATGGCAAACTGCAGCGAACAAACGATCATAAGCACACCCGTGATGACCCAGGCAAGAATGCCCATCGGCATGTTGCCACCCGTAGCAACGAGGACATTCTGCGCCTTAAAAAAGACGCCCGATCCGATCACCGTTCCCACCACCATACAGATGGCGGTAAGCAATCCGTATTTTCTTGTTAATTTTTCCATTTGTTCTCCTTAATATTCAGTTTGGAGTTTCTTTGTCTTTATTGTACCACATTTTTTGCATTTGTCAACGGATTTTTTATTGACAAGCCCTCCGTTTTGTGCTATCCTTTTGACAACTGGCAAAAGGAGGGGCAATATGAACCGTGCAAAGCCCGAGGTTCCCTTTTTCGGAACCGAGACCTTTTTCAAAAAGGACGAAAAGGTATATATCCATCTCTCCACCGACTTTCCCCGGTTTGTGGACGTGCTCCACGCGCACGAGTTTATCGAGCTTGTGTACGTTCTCTCGGGTGAAGCGGTGCACACGGTGGGAAGCAAGCAGTATACGGTCCGTTGTGGCGACGTTGTGCTCATCAACAGCGGCACGGCACACAAATTCACGCCTGTCAAGGATGCATCCGAAAGCTTTGTGGCGTATGACCTGATGTTCGTGCCCGACTTTTTTGACGCCATGAGCATCCAAATGTCCAGCTTTGAGGCGCTCAAGCACTGCTTCCTTTTTTATTCCATGTTCCCCACCGAGACATCCGAAATGCCGGATATGCATATCTCCGGCAAAAAATTCTCGGACTATGGCGAGCTGTTCACCAAAATTTATCACGAATTTCGCGGTGAGGAAAAGGGCTACATCGAGCTCATCCGCGCTTACGTCATTGAGCTGGTCATAAAGCTCTTCCGCGACATCGAAAAAGAGGGTACGCTTTCGCTTTCTCCAAGCAAGACCGAAACCGTCCGCCGCGCGGTGGACTTCATCAAAAGCAACTATAACGTCAGCCTTTCGGTGGGCGAGATCGCGGCCAAGGTCTTTCTCGGCCCCGACTATTTCCGCAAGCTGTTCCGCGAGGTCACCGGTACATCGGTCTCACTCTTTGTGCAAACACTCCGGGTCGACGAGGCCTGCCGCCTGCTGAGAACTACCGACGAGCCCATCAAGGACATCGGAAGCCGCGTTGGCTACAACGACCCGAAAAGCTTTTATCAGGCCTTCAAAAAGCTGACCGGCAAGACGCCAAGGGAATATCGTGAGAGCAAATAAGCCCATTTCCCCCACCAAAAAAACCGAATGCGTTAATGACAAATCCCCCCGCCCCCTGCTATAATAAGGGAAAGGGGGGATTTTTTTGGCAATCCAAACCGTACTGGGACGAAAAAACAAAAACGAGCTGGGGATCGTCACCCCGCACGAGCATATTTTTATCGAGTTGACCGCATTTTATGAAAAGCGGGAGCTTCGCGACTGCGAAAGCCCCGAAACCGCGGGCGTTACCATGGACAAGCTGGGCATTCTGAACCGCGACCCGTATGCCCTTCGTGACAACCTCATTATGAACGATTACGAAACGCAGAAAAAGGAGCTCCTGCGCTTCAAGGCGGCGGGCGGCGCCACCGTGGTAGACGCCACCATGCCGGGCATCGGACGCGACCCTGTGATGCTTCGCCGCATTTCCGAGGCGACCGATCTTAACGTCGTGATGGGCACGGGCTACTACGTCTGCTCCACGCATCCCGAGGAGATCAAGCATATGAGCGAGCAGGAGATCGCCGACCGTATGGTTGACGAGATCGAAAACGGTGCCGAGGGCACCGACATCCGTGCCGGCGTTATCGGTGAGATCGGCATCAGCGAGATCTTCGGTGAGGAGGAGCGCCGCGTGCTCAGAGCCGCCGCCCTTGCTCACAAAAAAACCGGCGTGGGCGTGCTTGTGCACATCAATCCCTGGACACAAAACGGGCTTGAGGCCTCCGACATTCTGCTGGCAAGCGGTGTTTCGCCCAAAAAGATCGCCATCTCGCACGTTGACGTGGAAAACAATATGGACTACATCCGCGCGCTTCTTGCGCGGGGCGTATACATCGAGTTTGACAACTTCGGCAAGGAATATTACGTAGACCGCGAGGCAAGGCGAAGCGGCTACGGACTGTTCGTACACGATACCGACCGCGTCGATTGCCTCAAAACGCTCATCGGTGAGGGCTACGCGGGGCAGCTTCTCCTAAGCTGTGACGTTTGCCTTAAGACCTGCCTGCGCGCCTTTGGCGGCTACGGCTACGACCACGTGCTGGTCAACATCGTCCCCATGATGCAGGACGCCGGCATCTCCGATGCGGACATTCATCGGATGCTTTACGAGAATCCACTCGCATTTCTTGACGTAGAGGAGAATTGAGTATGGAAAACAAAATTCGCATTCCTGACCGGGAATTTTCACAAAGAGTTACAAGGATCCAGCAGATCATGAACGAGCAGGGCTACGATGCCCTTCTGCGCTACGGCAACGAGGCTGAGCCGCAGTTTGTCCGCTATTTCAGCGACTACTGGCCGTCCTTTGAGACGGCAGGCGTGCTGATCCCGAGAGAGGGCAAGCCACTCTTGCTCATCGGCCCCGAAAGCTATACCTACGCCGCCGACCGCTCAAGAATTGCCGACATCCGACTTCTCAAGGCCTTCCGAGAGTCCTCGGAGCCCGAATACCCCGGCAAAAAGCTGGATACCTTTGCGAGTGTTTTTGACGAGTGCCTTCCCGGCGTCAGGATTCGAAAGATGGGCGTGGCAGGTCTTCCCCTGATGACCGTGGGTGTCTACCACGCGCTCACCGATGCCCTCCGCGCACACGGCGAGGTGGAGCTGAGAAAGGCCGACGACGTGGTCGCCTCCCTTCGTATGTTCAAGACCGAGAATGAGCTTGCCTGTATGCGCGAGGCGGCAAGGATCACGCGCCTCACCTTTGACTACGTGCTTGAAAATATCCACGTCGCTATGACCGAGCGTCAGGTCGTGGGATTGGCGCTCGGCAAAATGCACGAACTGGGTGCCGAGCGCGAGAGCTATCCCCTTTGGGTGCTCACGGGTGAGGGCTCGGATCAGGCCATCAGCCGTCCGCGTGATAAGGTGATCGAAAAGGGCGATATGACCTTTTTGCAGATCGGTGCCCGATATGAGGGCTACGCCTCCTCCATCGGCCGCACCGTGGTCTTTGGCAAGGCGGACGGCTATACCAAGCGACTGATTGAGGCCGGCTATACCATGCAGGAAAAGATCCTTGCCTATACAAAGGCAGGCATTCCCGCCAAGGATGTGGCACTCTACCACAAAAAGCTCATCGAGGAGCTCGACCTCGCCGATCACTACCTCTACGGCCCCTTCCACGGCAACGGCCTGATGGAGGGCGAGGCGCCTTGGGTGGAGACCGACTCGGACTACCTGCTCGCTGAAAATATGACCTTCTGCTCCGACCTCTTCCTCGGCTCACACGAGACAAAGCGCGGCATTCGCATCGAGGATGTCATCCGCATCACAAAAGACAGTTGCGAAAATCTTACCAATTACCCAAGAAAGCTGTTCGAAATTTTATAATCTCACTTCAAATTTTGATTTATCGGTGACTTTATGTGGGGCGTTGCCCCACACCCCACAAGTTTTTGAAAAAACTTGACTAAAACTTTTCCTGCATGGGTCTGCTTAAAC
>JAGAUC010000243.1 GCA_017621015.1 Clostridia bacterium
ACCACCGCCTGCTTGACCTGAAGCGGCGTATATTCAAAAATATCCAGCTTTCGCTGTGCGGCTGCGAGCAAAATGACGCCGCGCGCCTCGCTGACACGAATACCCGTTGTCTGATTGGTGTTCCAGAAAAGCTCCTCAATGGACATACAGTCCGGCTTGTAGGTATCGATCAGCTCACCGATCCCCCGATGGACCTCCACCAGTCTCTGCTCGGTCGACATGCTCGACGGTGTCTGCACCGAGCCGTAGCCAAGCGTACGGAAGCGGTTTCCGCTATATTCGATCACGCCCCAGCCCACAATGGCAATGCCGGGGTCTATTCCCAGTATTCTCACAGCCGCCCTCCGTTTCCTTCGGTTGTCATTCTATTCCAAATTAAATTATATCACAAGAATATGAACAAGTCAAACACAATTTTCTTTTTTGTGAAAAATCATGAATTCAAGTTGACTTTTGGGAGAAATTATGGTATATTGAAATATATATTTATTATTTCGGGGTTTGTTTTATGAACATTATAAAACTCGCTGTCGGCGACGTTGCCGAAATGAAAAAAAAACACCCGTGCGGTGCCTCCTCCTTTCGCATTCTCCGTGTGGGAAGCGACGTGCGCGTCGTTTGCCTGGGGTGCGGACGTGACGTGACGCTGGAGCGCGTGAAATTTGAAAAATCCATCAAGAAGCTGAACCGGGCTTCGGAAAGTGCAGAGCCCAATGATCAATAACACACTATCGAACGAAAAACATAAAAATCCGCTACGTTGGCTTTGTGCGCGCTTTGGGGAGTTTCGGAAAAAGCCGTACGCTTACCTTTCCCTCTCCTTCCTGTTGCCCATCGCCGTTATGTATCTGGTATATCTCGTCAAGGGTGTGCATCCGTTTGGCGACGAGAGTGTTTTGGTTTTGGACCTGAACGGACAGTATGTGTATTTTTATGAGGCACTTCGCAATGCGATCCTCGGAGACAAAAGCCTTTTGTACTCCTTCTCAAGATCACTCGGTGGTGAATTCCTCGGAATCTACGCCTACTACATTGCCAGCCCCTTTTCGTATATCGTTTGCCTATTTCCGCAATCGCGGATCCTTGAGGCGCTTCTTTTTATCTTTCTTCTCAAGACCGGAATCTCGGGTCTGACCTTTGGCTACTATCTTCACAAAACCACGCGCCGCCCAAGCAAATACACGGTGTGGGCATTTTCGGTCCTTTATGCCCTTTCCTCTTATGCAATCGTGCATCAGCACAATTCCATGTGGATCGATGCACTGATGTGGCTTCCCCTTTTGTCGCTTCTCATTGAGGAAATGATCAAGCATGGGAAGTACAAGCTGTATATTCCGTTACTTGCGCTAACCCTCGCAAGCAATTTCTATATCGGCTATATGGTGTGTATCTATGTGGTTCTTTATTTCTTTTATTATTATTTGGCACACGGAAAGGACGGCGAAAACAATCCGTCCGGTGAGAGCAACCACTTTCTGCGCTCACTCGGAAGAATTGCCGGCTCCTCGCTTTTGGCCGTTGGCATAGCCGCGGTCATATTGCTTGCCGCCGCATATTCGCTCACCTTTGGAAAAAACACCTTCTCGAATCCCGACTGGGGCTTTTTCCTTCGCTATGACCTTGCCGACCTCTTTGTAAAGCTTCTGCCGGGCACCTACGACACCGTACGCCCCGACGGACTTCCCTTTATCTACTGCGGCACGCTGGCACTTATCATGTTGCCCTTCTATTATCTGTGCAAAAAGGTCACCCTACGTGAAAAGATCTGTTCCACGCTTCTCGTTGCGGTCTTTGTGATAAGCTTTACCATCAATCCGGTCGACCTTGTCTGGCACGGATTTGCTAAGCCCAACTGGCTCAATTACCGCTACAGCTTTATGCTCTGCTTTGTTCTTTTGACTATGGCACACAAGGCCATCCGCGAGCTGAAGCAGCAATCCGCCAAGGTGCTTCTTGCCGTCGGTGCGGGGCTTGCGGTGCTTGTGAGGGTTCTGCAGAAATTTGAATACGAACACTTTGTACTGGACGGAAAATTCGGCTTCGAGGAGGGCCGCATCGACCCGCTTCGCACCGTTTGGCTGTCCATTGCTCTGATTCTTTTCCTGAGCGCGATCCTGTATTGCTTTATGCGGGCACGTACGGCAAGATCCAGGCGGAATATGGCCACCGTTCTGCTTTTGGTGGTCTGTCTTGAGGCGTTCGGAAACGGCATCATCCATATGTCAAGCTTGGACTATGATGTGGTATACTCCACCTACAGCTCCTACAACGATTATATGGCAAAGGTCCGCCCTCTGGTCAAGGAGATCCAGGCACAGGACACCTCCTTCTACCGCATGGAAAAGACAACCTACCGAAAGACCAATGACAACATGGCGCTCGGTATGCGCGGAATCTCCTGCTCGACCTCGACACTCAACAAGGACACCATCGCCTTCCTGGCCGAAATGGGCTATTCCTCAAAATCTCACCTTTCGCGCTATCTGGGCGAAAATCCGCTGAGCGATTCGCTTCTTGGCATCAAATACATTCTTTGCGAGCAAAACATCGGTGAGAAGAAGGCACATTACAACGAGACGGTGGCGCTTGAGGAGGCTATGAAGCTTTTGGGTGATGTGTGCGGCGACAACGAGCATTTCGTGGCTTATCAAAATCCCTATGCCCTTTCACTTGCCTATGCGGTCAGTGACGCGCTGGCAGAGTTCAAGTTCAACGAGGTAGACGAGGAAGGCGATGACATTGCCGTTTATCCCTCCCCCTTTGACCGTCTTAACGCGCTGGTCACGGCAATGACCGGCTCTACAAATACGCTTGAGATCTTTGTTCCCATCCCGGTCTCCTCGACCTACACCAACGGTCAGAAGCGCACGATCGCCGGCCACACACACATCAAAACGGACGGGGATGACTCCACCTATGTCGCCTACGGCATTACCATGCCCCATAACGCGCTTCTCTACTTCTACGCCCCCTCCGAATATCCGCGTGAGGTCAAGCTCTCGGTCAACGA
>JAGAUC010000244.1 GCA_017621015.1 Clostridia bacterium
GAGTCATTTTGAGACCTTCTCACGCGTGAGAAGGTCTCGGGCGCGCAAGGCCTGCAAGCCGAAAAGAGAGCAAGCTCTCTTTGTCGGATTGCCGGACTTGCGCTGACGGAAAGCCTTGCGGCTTTCCGTCTAAAATGACGTGAAGTTTAAGCAGACCCATGCAGGAAAAGTTTTAGTCAAGTTTTTTCAAAAACTTGTGGGGCGTGGGGCAACGCCCCACATAAAGTCACCGATAAATCAAAATTTGAAATCCTCCACGAAAGGACAAACACTATGTACGATATCATTGTTGTCGGCGCGGGGCCTGCAGGTCTCACCGCCGCGCTTTACGCCAGACGCGCCGAAAAGAGCGTGCTGATTCTGGAAAAATCCACCTTTGGCGGTCAAATGACCTACTCGCCCAAGATCGAGAACTACCCCACGGTGATCAGCGCCAGCGGCAACGAGTTGGCCGACAAGATGGTGGAGCAGGTGCTCGCGCAGGGCGCAGAGATCGATATGGACACCGTGACGGCACTGGAAAAGACAGAAAACGGCTTTACCGTAAAGGGCGAGGCCGCTGACTATGAGGCAAAGAGTGTCATTCTCGCGCTGGGTGCCAAGCACCGTATGCTTGGGCTTGAGGGCGAGGCCTCCCTGGTCGGAAACGGCATCTCCTTCTGCGCGGTCTGTGACGGCGCGTTTTATAAGGGCCGCACCGTGGCCGTGATCGGCGGCGGAAACTCGGCGCTTCAGGAGGCCATTCTGCTCTCGGAGGGCTGTGAGAAGGTATACGTTGTCCAGAATCTCCCCGAATTCACAGGCGAGACCAAGCTGGTAAACATTTTAAAAACCAAGACCAACGTGGAGTTCATCATGGGAACGGTCGTCGACCGACTGGTCGGCGACAGCGAGCTTACCGCCATCGTGCTGAAGGACGGCGAGGGTACCGAGCGCGAGCTTGCGCTTGACGGTATGTTTGTCGCCATCGGACTTGCCCCCTGCAATACACCCTTTGAGGCGCTGGCTCCGCTCAACAAGTACGGTTATTTCGATACCGACGAGACCTGCAAGACCGCCACGCCCGGTCTTTTCGTGGCCGGCGACTGCCGCTCCAAGACCGTGCGCCAGATCTCGACCGCCATCGCCGACGGCTCCGCGGCCGCCATCGCCGCCTGCCGTTTTCTTGAGGAAAACGCCTAAAATCGCGGTTTTTTCGGCCAAAAAGATAACAAATTCGGAAAATTTTAAAAAAACACTTGACAAATTGACCCCTTTCCGTGTATAATAACGGACGTCATTGTGTAAAAATGTAATTTGGCTGAAAAGCGACCACATACAAGGAGGTGCAGAAAATGCTCAGAACTTACCAACCCAAGAAGCTTCAGAGAAAGAAGGAGCATGGCTTCAGAAAGAGAATGAAGACTGCAGACGGCAGAAATGTTCTTAAGAGAAGACGCGCGAAAGGCAGAAAGAGACTGACCTATTAATTTCGATAAAAACCGCCGATGCTCACAGTCGCGCAGAGGACTTCCCTCTCGGATCAGGCATCGCGGTTTTTTTCTACCAACAAAACAAAACGGAAGAGTTGCTTTATGAAAAACGAAGCGATCAAGGAACACCATCTGTATAACAAGACCTTTGCGCGCGGTGCGCGCTTTGTCGGCAGATTGGTTTCGATCCACGTGCTGAAGGACTATGCCGCCAAAAAGCGCATGCTGGCGCATCCGATGAAGAAATACACCAATCGGATCGGCCTTTCGGTCACCAAAAAGATCGGCGGTGCCGTGGTGCGAAACCGCGCCAAGCGCATCATCCGTGCCGGCCTATTCGACCTGCAAAAAACGCGTACGCTCAAAACCGGCTACCTCATCGTCATCAGCGCGCGAAGCGCCATTGTCGGCAAAAAGAGTGAGGATATTCGCCGCGAGCTGCTATACGGACTGGACAGGCTGGAGATGCTTCTCCCCGAGAAAGGGACAACATGAAATACCTTTGCATATGGCTTGTCCGATTTTACCGAAAATTCATCTCCCCCCTAAAGCGCCCCTGCTGTCGGTTTACGCCGACCTGCTCGCAGTACGCGATCGAGGCGTTTGAGAAGAGAGGCTTTTTCGTGGGACTGGGCCTTACGGTCTGGCGGATCCTCAGGTGTAACCCCTTCTGCGCGGGCGGATACGATCCCGTTCCCGAAAAAAAGAAAAAGAAACAAGAAACACAGTGACAAAACGCCACAGCACCGTGCGGCCCCTTGACGGTGCAATCCATATTACAATCGAATGGAAAAGGAAAACATGAAAAAACTCAACACAATCAAGGCTCTTGGCGTAAGACTTGTGCTGGCTCTGCTTTTGCTTGCCACCATTGGCTCGTTGCTTTGCGCGTGCGGTGCCAAAACCGCCTCGACCGCAGGCAGCGTCAGCATCTCGGACATCGCCTTTGACGAGACCAAAAACTCCCTCTCCAAGGAAGAAATGAAGACGCTGGCGGAGTTTATCGTAAGCAGCTCGGAGACCTACGTGGCCTTTGTCGCCGCCTACCGCGGATACGACATGACCGAAAAGGACTTTGACCTCACGGTAGACCGTCCGCAGCTGGAGCCCTCGCTCGACGCGGCCAAGAACGTTCTGAAAACGTACGACAAGAACGGCAAAAAGCTGGCCGATGTCGACTATTCCGAGCTCACCGTAGCCGATATGGAGAGCGTCATTGACGTTCTTAAGACCGATGTAGAGCGCGAGACCAAGCGCGGTCTGTTTGAGGCCATCCAGTACTGGATCGGCGTAGCGCTCGGTGCGGTAACCAAGGCGTTTGGCGGAAACTATCTGGTCGGCATCTGCATTTTTGCCATCCTCTTTGAGCTTTTGCTGCTTCCGCTCAGCATCAAGCAGCAGAAGAACTCCATCAAGCAGGCGTCGCTTCGCCCCATGGAAATGGCCATCCGCCGCAAGTACGCGGGCCGAAACGATCAACCCACCCAACAGAAGATCACCCAGGAGATTCAGGAGCTTTATCAGCGCGAGAACTTCAACCCGATGGGCGGATGTCTTCCGATGCTGCTCCAGCTCCCCATCATTCTGATCCTTTATAACATCGTAATTGACCCCATTCGTTACACGCTCGGCCTTTCGGCAAAATTCTCCTCGGCACTCACCTCGTACTACGCTGCGGCTAAGGCGGCAGGCGGTCTTGGCGGCGCGGTGGCAGCTCAGCAGCGTGGCACCATTGAGATCCTCTCGCACATCAAGGACGAGGGCGTTGAGATGTTTGAGGGCCTGAAGGACTTTCTCTTTATCGAAAACGGTGCCGAGTGCTATGAGTGGCTCGTGGAGATCCAAAGCAAGATCCCCAGCTTCTCGCTTGGCCGTCTCAACTTCGGTCTGACGCCCGAATTCACCAAGTTCAACTGGCTGTGGCTGATCCCGATCATCACCTTTGCGGTCTACTTCGCAAGCATGAAGATCTCGCGCAAGTTCACCTACCAGGCTACGGCCGCGAATGACCAGCAGATGGGCTGCTCCAACAACATTATGGACTTCACCATGCCCCTGATGAGCGTGTATATCTCCTTCATCGTTCCCGCTACCATCAGCGTTTACTGGATCTTCAAGAGCCTTCTGGGCACCCTTAAGCAGTTTATCCTCAGCCGCGTGATGCCCCTTCCCGTATGCACGGAGGAGGACATCAAGGCCGCCGAAAAGAAGCTGAAGGGCAAGAAGTCCCACGCACCGGCAAGAACGGCTAATACAAGCGGCAAAAAGCCTCGCTCGCTTCACCACATTGACGATGACGACGAGCTGCCGCCTCCCACGCCCAAGAACGCAAAGAAGCCGGAGGCTAAAGCAGAAGAGCCTAAGGTAGAAGAGCCCAAGGCCGAGGAAACCCAGGCCGAAGAACCCGAAACCCCTATCGAGAAGGCGCCCCTGAAGGACGATTCCGATAAGCCCACAAAGAACGATTAACGGAGAATAAAGACCATGAAAAAAGAAATTACAGTAACAGCAAAAACCGTTGAGCTGGCGATCGCCAAGGCCGTCGCTGAGCTGGGCGCCCCCCATGCGGACGCCATCCAATATACCGTCGTCGAAGAGGCCAAGAAGGGCTTTCTCGGCATCGGCGCGGCCCCTGCCGTCATCACCGCCACCTATGGCAAGGACGGTACGGACATCGCCGTAGATTTCATTAAGAAGATCCTTGAGGATATGCAGATCGAGGGTGAGATCGCCGTAAGCACGCGCGATGACGGCGACAAGCTGCTCACCATCGAGGGCAAGAATGTCGGCGTTCTGATCGGTCACCACGGCGAGACGCTTGACTCGCTTCAGTACCTCGCCAACCTCGCCGCCAACCGCAAGGAGGAGGGCGAAAAGCGCGAATTCACCAAGATCACTATCGACATCGAGAACTACCGCGCCAAGCGCGAGGAGACCCTCCGCGCACTCGCCAGAAGAATGGCCGATAAGGTCATCAAGTATAAAAAGAGCATCATGATGGAGCCCATGAACCCCTACGAGAGAAGAATCATTCACTCTGAGGTTCAGAACATCAAGGGTGTTGCCACCAACTCCATCGGCTCGGAAAACAACCGTAAGGTCGTTATCTACCTCGAGGACAACAACTAAAAAAGCCAAAAGCCGAGGCAAGAGCCTCGGCTTTTTTCTATAAATTGAAGGTTGTCGGGGGGAGGACGTGGGGCTCTGCCCCAAACCCCGCCACCTTTAAAAAGGTGGACGAAACTTTTGCACAGGGCAAA
>JAGAUC010000245.1 GCA_017621015.1 Clostridia bacterium
ACCCATTCTGCAAAAGTTTTCGCCCAGCCTTTTTTAAAAGGCTGGCCGCCGGAGGCACGTTTTCCCCCTAAGCGTCTCTCCCCGATAAATCAAAATTTGAACAAGGAGGGTGGAACTTAATTGTAAACAAATATGGAGTTCGATTGACAAAGAGGGAGGGGTGTGCTATAATAACAAATTGCGGATTTGATATATTTTGTTATATTTTTTAGATTTCTTTAAGAGAAAGGAAGGCATTTTTGATGCTGAAGCGAATCATCGGATGCATTCGGGAGTACAAAAAACCGACCATCCTTACGTTTGTTTTTATTGTGGGCGAGGCCATTATTGAGACGCTGATCCCGTTTATCACGGCGCAGATGATCGACCGTATCCAAAAGGCCGAGGGCGACATGATGTCCTCGATCTTAAAAAGCGGCCTTTTGCTTGTGCTGATGGCCATGCTGTCGCTGGTGTTTGGCGGTGTGGCGGCGGTCACCAGCGCCAAGGCCTCGGCGGGCTTTGCCAAAAATCTTCGGAGTGACGTGTTTGACAAGATCCAGACCTACTCCTTTGAGAACATTGACAAATTTTCCTCGGCGTCGCTGGTCACGCGAATGACACACGACATCACCGAGGTGCAGTTTACCTTTATGATGGCCATCCGCATTGCGGTGCGTGCGCCGCTGATGCTGATCTTTTCGGTGGTGATGGGCATCGTGATGGGCGGCAAAATGGCGCTGACCTTCCTTGTGGTCATTCCCATTCTCGGCGGCGGCTTTTTCTTAATCAGCCAGAAGGCCATGCCGGTATTCCGCCGCATTTTCCGCAAGTACGACGCGGTCAACGAGTCCATTGAGGAAAACGTGCGCGGTATGCGCGTGGTCAAGAGCTTTGCGCGCGAGGGCTACGAGAAGGCCAAGTTTGCCGACGCGTCCGAGGGCCTTCACAAGAACTTCACCTTTGCCGAGCGTATCGTGGCGCTCAACACGCCGCTGATGCAGCTTTGCGTGTACTTCAATATGGTGTTTATCGTCTTTGTGGGCGCTAAGATCGCCATTTCCACGGGCGGCACGGTCGTCAACGTGGGCGAGATCTCCGCCATGCTGACCTACGGCTTCCAGATCCTGATGCAGCTGATGATGCTGGGCATGATCTACGTCACCATGTCCATCTCGGCCGAGGCGCTTCACCGCATTGGCGAGGTGCTGGGCGAGCAGCCGCGCCTGGTTTCACCCAAAAACGCCGTGCGCGAGGTAAGGGACGGCTCGATCACCTTTGAAAACGTAAGCTTCCGCTATGCCGCGACCTCAAAAAAGGACACCCTTTCGGGGCTGGACCTTCGCATCGAGTCGGGTATGACGGTGGGCATTCTGGGCGGCACGGGCTCGGGCAAGTCCTCATTCGTACAGCTCATCCCGCGCCTTTACGACGTAAGCGAGGGCCGCGTGACGGTGGGCGGTCTGGACGTGCGCGAGTACGATCTCGAAACGCTCCGAAACGCCGTCGCCATGGTGCTTCAGAAGAATCTTCTGTTCTCGGGCACCATTCGCGAGAATTTGCGCTGGGGCAACGAAAACGCCACCGACGAGGAGCTCGTGGAGGCCTGCAAGCTCGCGCAGGCGGACGAGTTTATCCGCTCCTTCCCCGAGGGCTATGACACCTTCATCGAGCAGGGCGGCACCAACGTGTCGGGCGGACAGAAGCAGCGCCTTTGCATTGCGCGCGCGCTTCTCAAAAAGCCCAAAATTCTGATTTTGGATGACTCGACCAGCGCGGTCGACACGCGCACCGACGCGCTCATTCGCGCCGGCTTCCGCTCCTACATTCCCGAAACCACTAAGCTGATCATCGCTCAGCGCGTCACCTCGGTGATGGACGCCGACATCATCCTTCTTCTGGACGGCGGTCGGATCGTGGCCTCGGGCACGCACGAGCAGCTTCTCGCCGGCAGCGAGATCTACCGTGAGATCTATACCGAGCAGACGAATCGAGGTGACGAGCAATGAAAAACGCAAGGCCTATGGCAAAAAAGGGCACCTTCGGGCGCGTTTTGAAATTTTTGTTCCGCGCGTATCCGCGTCTTGTGCCTCTGACTATCGTTTTTATCGTTCTTTCCTCGGCGGTCTCGGCGGTCCCTGCGGTCTTTACGCAGAAGATCATCAAGATCATCACCACGCACATGGAAAGCGGCTCGCCGGATTGGGCAACGGCACGCGTGGACATTTTGCCGCTGATCTTGATCTTGATCGCGCTTTACGTCTTTTCCATCGTGTTCATCACCCTGCAGTCTCAGCTGATGGCGTACATCACGCAGGGCTTTCTCGATAAGCTCCGTCGCCATATGTTTGAAAAGATGCAGGATCTGCCCATTCGCTATTTTGACACCCATAAGCACGGCGACATTATGAGCCGCTACACCAACGACATCGACACGCTTCGCGAGCTGGTCTCGCGCTCGCTGCCGCAGCTGGTGCAGTCGGCGGTCATCGTGACCACGGTGCTGTTCATTATGCTGTACTACAGCCTGTTTATGACGCTGATCGTGCTGACGGGCGTGGCCGTGATGGTGCTTGTCTCCAAAAAGGTGGGCGGCGGCTCGGCCAAGTACTTTATGCGCCAGCAGCGGTCGGTGGGTAAGGCCGAGGGCTTTTTCCAGGAGATGATGAACGGTCAGAAGGTCATCAAGGTGTTCTGCCACGAGAAGCAGAGCCGCGAGGGCTTTTCGGCCATCAATGACGAGCTGTATGAGGACAGCTTCCGCGCGCACGCGTACGCCAACTGCCTGGGGCCCATCATTATGAACATCGGTAACATTCTTTACGTCATTTGCGCCACGCTCGGCGGTGTGTTTGTGCTTTCGGGCATTCCCAATCCGTCGATCTCGGGTCTTCCGTTCGGTGTGGATATCGTCATTCCGTTCCTCAATATGACCAAGCAGTTCACCGGCAACGTCAACCAGCTTTCCCAGCAGATCAATGCCATCGTCATGGGTCTGGCGGGCGCCTCGCGCGTGTTTGAGCTGATGGACGAGCTTCCCGAGGCCGACGACGGCTACGTGACGCTGGTTAACGTGAAAGAGGACAAGGATGGCAACCTCACCGAGACCGAGGAGCGCACGGGTAAGTGGGCGTGGAAGCACCCCCACGCGGCCGACGGTACGGTGACCTACGAGCCGCTTCTTGGCGACGTGCGGCTGTTTGACGTGGACTTTGCTTACGAGGAGGGAAAGCCGGTGCTTCACGGCGTTTCGCTGTACGCAAAGCCCGGACAGAAGGTGGCATTTGTCGGCGCAACGGGCGCGGGCAAGACCACCATCACCAACCTCTTAAATCGCTTTTACGACATTGCCGACGGCAAGGTGCGCTACGACGGCATCAATGTCGGAAAGATCAAAAAGAGCGACCTTCGCCGCGCACTCGGCGTGGTTCTTCAGGACACCAACCTGTTCACCGGCACGGTGATGGACAACATTCGCTACGGCAACCTTGACGCGAGCGACGAGGACTGCATCCGCGCGGCCAAGCTCGCGGGCGCGGACGATTTCATCTCGCGCCTGCCCAAGGGCTACGAGACCGAGCTTTCGGGCAACGGTGCCAACCTGTCGGGCGGACAGCGCCAGCTGATCGCGATCGCCAGGGCCGCGGTGGCCGATCCGCCGGTCATGATCCTCGATGAGGCCACAAGCTCGATCGACACGCGCACCGAGGCCATCGTTCAGCGCGGCATGGATGCGCTGATGAAGGGTCGAACGGTGTTTGTGATCGCGCATAGGCTCTCCACCGTCAAGAATTCCGACGTCATTATGGTGCTTGACCACGGTCGCATCATCGAGCGCGGAAGTCACGAGGAGCTGATTGCCCAGAAGGGGCAGTATTACCGTCTCTACACCGGCGCGTTCGAATTGGAATAAAAACGAGCAGGGGCTTTCCTTAGAAAGCCCCTGCTTTTTCTTTCAATTTTTGATTTGTCGGGGACTTTATGTGGGGCGCCGCCCCACACCCCGCAAGCCTTTGGAAAGGCTTGACCGAAACTTTCACTGCATGGGTCTGCTTAAACTTCACGTCATTTTAGACGGAAAGC
>JAGAUC010000246.1 GCA_017621015.1 Clostridia bacterium
ACGGCAAACTTACACATCTAAGCAAGGAGAGCGTAAACATGAACCAAAACGGAAACAAAAGACAGGTGCGGGACGGACGCTTTGGCGTCAATCTGCTTTGCGGCGGGATCTCCCACGCGGTCAAGGCGGGGATCGCCCTTTTTCTGACCCCCTTTCTGATACGGCGGCTTGGTATCGAGCTGTACGGCTTTTATCCCATTGCCCTTGAGATCATGGCGATCGTTGGGCTGATCTTCGGTCTGCTCAATTCTACCGCCAACCGCTATGTGGCGGTGGAGTATGCAGGTGCGCGGCGGCGTGAGGCACGGGAGTACACCTCCACGGTGTTTGTTTCGTGCGTTGTTCTTGCGGCCGCCATGCTGGTGCCGCTTGGCTTGCTTGTGAGCTTCAGTCCCCGTTTTTTGGATATTCCGCGTGGAGCGATGGGTGAGGTCAAGGTCTTTTTGGGACTGATGCTTCTGGCGGGGCTTGCGGATGCGGTGACGGCGGTGTTTGGGGCATCGTACGATACCTCCAATCGCTTGGATTTTCGCGCGGCACAGGAGCTGACAGCGGTTTTTATCAAGGCGCTTCTTTTGTGGTTTTTACTCAGCGGCGTGTTTTCGGTGTCGATCGTCGGCGTTGGCGTGGCGATCTTGGTCTCCTCGCTTGTGGGAGCAATCGTTCGATTTTTTATGGCGCGCTTTTTGACCCCAGAGCTTTTGCCGAATCTTCGACTTTTTTCCTTTGCGGCGCTTAGGCGCGTGTTGGCATCGGGCACGTGGTATTCGGTCAATGAGCTTGGCGGTTGGATCACGCAGGGCGGCTTTTTGCTGATGGTCAATATCGGTGTCGGCTCGGAGGCGGCGGGCGTGTATTCGCTGTCGCTTACCGCTTCACGCGTGTTTGGCGGCGTGATGATGACGCTGGCGGGTGTTTTTCTGCCGACCGCGATGCGTAAGTTCGCGGCAGGGGACAGGGAGGCGCTTTGCGCCGACATTGCTCGCGGCCAAAAGCTGATCGGATTTTTTATGCTGGTCGGTGTGGCTATGGCGGTCGGTTTTTTGAAGGAGTTTCTCTCGCTTTGGTTGGGCGTGGGCAACACACAGCTTTTGCGCCTTTTGACGGTGTTTGCCATCGTCCCGATGCTTTCGGTGGGGACGGCACTTCCGCTTTTCAATCTGGCGGTGGTGGCCAATCGCCTCAGACGCATGTCACTTTTGTACGTGGCCGGGGCGCTTTTGGGTGGCGGCGTGGCACTTGGTCTGCTCTTTTTGACCGATCTTGGTATTCTGGCGGTAGCCGCGGTTTCGTTTGCCGTTCGCGTGCTTTGGTATTCGGTGTTTATGCCGTTTTACGCATCAAGACTTCTTGAGGTCGAACCGCTCAGACTCTTTTTGCCGATCCTTCGGAGTTATCTCGGCGCGGGGGCATCGGTCGGTGTCATTTTTGCGCTCAAGAGTGTGTGTCACCTCACGTCGCCATTGGCGGTGTTCATTGCCGCGGCGGTCAGCCTGTGTGCGGTGTTGATTCTGGGCTTCCTTGCGGTTTACGGACACCCCCGTGAGCGGATAAATTTGAAAATATAGTTGACTTTGTGGGAGATTTCCGATATAATAAAACAAATATCAAAGGGAGGTGGACGCATTGCTGGTGATCCTGGAAAGCTTTTTTGTGCAGATCATGTTTGTTTTCGGCGTGGTGATCCTGTGCGGTCTGTTCATCTCGTTTTGCAACAAATGTCTCTACGATGCCTGCGGCGACGCGGCGTTTGGACTTGTACGCTTTACCGGGTATATCGGAACGCCCGTGCACGAGCTGTCGCACGCGCTGATGTGTATTCTTTTCGGGCATACCGTTACCAAGATCAAGCTGGTCAATTCGGATAAGCGCTCGCGGACGCTTGGCTACGTGGAGCACACCTATTATAAGACCAATCTTTATCATCAGATCGGAAATTATTTTATCGGCGTTGCGCCCATTCTGGCCGGTGGCGCGGTGGTTTTGCTGTTTGTCTGGTTTTTTGTGCCCGATATGCTTTCGGACATGACGGGGGCGGTGCGCGGTCTTGCGGAAATTGACAGCGTTCCGGGCAGGCTTGCCGAGGTGTGGCATATTCTTTTTGATAAGGCGAATTTTTTGAACATCCGCTATTGGTTGGCGCTTGTTTTCTCGGTGACGGTGGTCATTCATATGGAAATAAGCCAATCGGACTTTCGGTCGGGACTTCGCGGCCTTTCGGTGCTTGCGGTCATGCTTGCGGTGACCGATCTCATTCTCGGCTTTTTGTTCCCGACGGCGCTAACCGTTTTTACGGGAGCCTGTGTGAGGATCGGCGTCGGATGTCTTATGTTTTTGCTGTTGCCCTCGGTGGTCTCGGCCATTGTCGGTCTCTTTTCTCTTGCGATCCTTGCCCTGCGCGCTATGTTCGGTAAGCGGGCACGTGCCGCGGCAACCAGTCACCATCGGGCAAACGGACGAAAAAAACCAAGGTCAAAATGACCTTGGTTTTTCTTTTATAACGAAAAGTCTGTCATATCGAGCTCAAGGATCTCACGGTGACCGCGGCAGACGGTGTCGAGTGAAATGCGCGTGCCGTTACGGTTCCAGCGCGCGTGCAGATCGCAGCGCGCGTCGCGTGTGCCGTGGGGGATACCAAGCTTTGGGTCGTCGGGATTGGGCGAATAGGTTTCCAAAAGGATCCTCGTTTTGCCCGTTGAAAGCTCGTGAATGAAAAGCTGACGGTAGCCGTCGGCCTGTGGATAGCTGTCACCGAGCAGAAAGCGTCCGTCGGGCGAGATCGAGGTGTGAATATCACGCCGCCGGGTTACCGTGCTGAGCGTTCCCTCGGTGTCCTCACCGCCAAGCTCCTCGTATTTACCCGTGACCATGTTGACGCGCCAGACGCCGTTGCGCTCGCCCTTCGGGCGGCAGAAGGCAACCATATGCTCGTCATCCTCCCACCAATAGTGGGAGACCATTTCGTCGAAGATGAGATCGACGTTTCCCTCGAGATCGCCCGCAAAAAGCGTGGTCTGCCAGCGCGGTGAGACGTCACCGCCGCCTTGCTCGGGAAAGCTTCGGTAAAGGAAGAGGTAGCGTGTGCCGGACGGATTCAGTGAAATATGGTTGACCACCATTTTGGCGCTCTCTCGTCCCTCCAAAGGGAAGCGCTTGGCAAGCGAGTCGCAATCCACCAGGAGGTGCGCCGTTCCTTTGTCAAAATCGCAAAGGAAAATGCCGTCCTCCTTCGGTGAGGGAATGTCAGCGTAGGGATCGGGAATGTTCGGATAGCCGTAGCCGGGACGGAAATCCCAGATGCGGCTGAAGTTGATGCCAAGCCCAATGCGGCCGTCGCGGCTTACGGTTCCGCAGGAGGTGGGGACGGTGTCCTTTTTTGCCGTATCCAGGTTATATCGGACCGTGCGGTAGGCTTTCTCTTCCTCGTCGAAAACGTTATAGAAGATGATATTTCGCCCTCCGTCGAATTGGTATTGACCGAGGTTTGCCTGCTGAAAGCTCCAGCAGGTCGTTTCGAGCAATTTCGTGAAAACGCCGTTTTCCAGATAGCCGAATTCCATCACGTCGTCCTTGGTGTTCAGGATGCCGTCGAAGGGGATCCTGCACGCCAGATGGCGACGCTCGTCGGGGCTGTAGGGCATAAGGTCATAGTAGCCGAAAAAGTAGTGTCCGTCTTCGGGCGAAAGGCTGCGCACGGGAACGAGATTGCTTCGCACGCCCTCAATTTGCATAGTGAAATCCATGAGTTATTCTACCTTGGCGAGGTATTCGATCTGCTCGGGGGTGAGTGCGTCGATCTTGCCGCCCAGCGAGGCCAGCTTGACGGTGGCCACGGCGAGATCGGTCTCGCGCGGCACGCTGTAAAGCCTGTTTTCAAGCTTACCCTTGTTTTTGACAAGGAATTCCAAGCTCTTGGCTTGAATGGCGAAGGACATATCCATGATCTCGGCGGGGTGGCCGTTGCCGGCGGCGAGGTTGACAAGACGTCCCTCGGCCAGAAGGTTGAGAATGCGGCCGTCCTTCATTTTGTAGCCGACGATGTTGGGCTTTCTCTGGAAATGCTCGACCGAAAGCGCCTCCAGCTCGGGACGGTTGATCTCCACATCAAAGTGGCCGCTGTTGGCCAGCAGAACGCCGCCCTTCATAACCTCAAAGTGGCGTGCGCGAATGACATCGTTTGTGCCGGTGATGGTGATAAAGAGGTCACCGAGCGGAGCCGCCTCATCCATGGTCATGACGCGGTAGCCGTCCATAATGGCCTCGGTGGCTTTGATGGGGTCGATCTCGGTGATGATGACACTCGCGCCCATGCCCGCAAGGCGCATAGCCGCGCCGCGTCCGCACCAGCCGTAGCCGGCGACCACGGCGGTCTTGCCCGCGATCATCAGATTGGTGCAGTTCATAATGCCGTCCAGCGTCGACTGACCCGTGCCGTAGCGGTTGTCAAACAGGTGTTTGCAATCGGCGTCGTTAACGTCGATCATCGGGAATTCCAAAAGACCACGTGCCTCGCGCGCCTTCAGGCGGTGGATGCCGGTGGTGGTCTCCTCACAACCGCCGATGAGATTCCTGCCCAGCTCGCGGCACTCGCCGTGAAGCAGGGAGGTGAAATCGCCGCCATCGTCAATGATGAGATCGGGGCAGGGGGACAGCGTAGCCTTCAGGTGCTCGGTGTACTCCTTTTCGTTTACGCCGTGTCTAGCATAGACTGTAAAGCCGTCGGCGGCGAGCGCAGCGGCGACATCATCCTGCGTGGAGAGGGGGTTGCAGCCCGTCATATAAACCTCGGCGCCGCCCGCACGGAGCACGTGACCGAGATAGGCGGTCTTGGCCTCCATATGAATGGACATGGAGATCTTCATTCCCTCAAAGGGCTTTGTTCTCTCAAACTCCTCGCGGATGCCGCCGAGCACCGGCATATAGGAACGCACCCAATCGATCTTATCTCTGCCCGAGGGGGCAAGGCGGATATCCTTAATATCGCTCATTTGAAACCTCTTTCTTTTGCTTTTTATCCTTTTTATTTTATCACAGAGCGTGAAGGAAGTCAATCGCATTTTTATATTTTGTACTTTACAAACGCGGGGGAAAGGTGTATAATAATGCTGTTTCTATCATCATATCATTTTGAGGGGAGAAAAATCATGTTTAAAAAATACAAGGCGATGCTGGCGCGTGAATTTAAGGGCTACAATGCCGGCGCGTTTGCGAGTGACCTAATGGCGGGGCTCACCGTCACGGCGGTGGCGCTTCCTTTGGCGCTGGCCTTTGGTGTAAGCTGCGGCGCGGATGCGGCGGCAGGTCTGATCACCGCGATCCTTGCCGGACTTGTCATCGGCGCGCTTTCGGGCGCATCCTTCCAGATCAGCGGCCCCACGGGCGCGATGTCGGTGGTCATTCTCGGCGTGATCGCGCAGTTTGGGCTGAAGGGCGTTTTTGTGGTCAGCTTTTTGGCAGGTGCTTTGATCCTCATTTGCTCGTTTTTGAAGCTTGGACGCTTTGTCAGCATGATCCCGCGTCCGGTCATCACGGGCTTTACCGCGGGCATTGCGCTGACCATTGCTCTTGGACAGGTCGACAATTTTCTCGGTACTTCCTCGGTGGGCGAGGGCGCGATTGCAAAGCTTGTGAGCGTTCTGACCGGTAAGGCGGGCGTACCCGATTTCCGTACGGTTCTCATTGGCGGCATTGTGATCCTTGTGATGCTGGTTTGGCCTAAAAAGTGGAACGCGCGTGTGCCCTCGTCACTTGTGGGCATCATCGTGGCTACGGTGGTCAATCTCATTCTCGGGTTTGACATTGCCACGGTGGGCGAGATCCCGAGAAAGCTGTTTTTGGATGCGCGCCTTTCCTTTGGTGACATTGAGTGGAGCCGCATTGGCGGTTATATTTCGCCCGTCATCAGCATTGCGGCACTCGGTATGATCGAGAGCCTATTGTGCGGCGCGAGCGCTTCGCGCATGAAAAACGAGCCCTTTGACGCCGACCTTGAGCTGGCGGCGCAGGGCATCGGAAATATGATCATTCCGTTTTTTGGCGGCGTTCCCGCCACGGCGGCCATCGCGCGTACCAGCGTGGCCATCAAGTCGGGCGCACGTACGCGCGTGTGCGGCATCGTGCACGCCCTCGGGCTTTTGGCGTCGATGTTCCTTCTGGGCGGCGTGATGGCAAAGCTTCCGCTGGCGGCGCTGGCTGGCGTGCTTCTGGTCACCGCGTGGCGTATGAACGAGTGGAGCGAGATCCGCTACATATTCTCGCACCGCTTCTGGGGTGCGATCGCCAAGTTCCTTTTGACTATGATAGCCACCATCGTGTTTGACCTTACCGTTGCTATCCTGCTGGGCGTGGGCTTCTCGATGCTTCTGTTTGTCATTCGGAGCGCCAAGCTCACCGTCGAGCTTTCGGACGTGGACGAAAACGGCGACAGCCATACCGATCACGTAGTGGCTTATATCAGCGGTCCCATCTTTTTTGCCAACCTCGGCGGTCTTGACGAAAAGCTGGAGAAGGCGCGCGGGGACTGCAAGAGCCTGATCCTTTCCTTCCGCGGTGTGCCTGCGGTGGATACCAGCGGCGTTGAGGCCATCATTGAGGGGCTGGAGCGTCTGACCGAGGAGGGCGTTTCGGTCTCTGTTTGCGGTATGAACGAGTCGGTAAGGAAGATGCTGGAGCGCGGCGGTCTTGCCGAGTGCGAGGGACTGGTGATCGAGTCCTCGCTGGATAAAATTCTGACCAAGTAAAAAACAAGAAAGGAGAGGAGCATGGAGATCCGAGAGGTGGCGTTTCCGCGTGACCCGAAAAGACCGCTTTGCTTAGCGCTGGTTGCCGATCTGCACGACAGTGTGCCGGGAGGGCTTTGGGAGGCGCTTTTGGAGAAAAAGCCGAGTGCCGTTCTCTTTACGGGCGACGTGGTGCACGGCAAGGGGCGGAGCGAACAGGGCCTTCGCTTTTTGAAGGAGTGCTCGTCTCGCTTTCTCACCTGCTGCTCTCTGGGCAATCACGAGTTCAAATATGGCACGGATTTTCGTGAGGACATTCGCAAAACCGGTGCCGTGCTTCTGGACGACGACTATATAAAAACCGATGGGCTGGTGATTGGCGGTCTCACCACCGGCTTTGCGGGAACGGCTCAAGGCACCTTTCGTAGGACACCCGCGCCGAACACCGCGTGGCTGGACGGCTTTTGCGAGCAGAAGGGCTACCGTATTCTGCTTTCGCACCATCCCGAATATTTTGACCTTTTGAGGAATTACAATATCGACCTGATCCTTTCGGGTCACGCGCACGGCGGTCAGTGGCGCCTTTTCGGGCTCCCCGTCTTTGCGCCGGGTCAGGGGATCTTCCCACGCTATACAAGCGGCTTTTACGGTGACAAAATGTTTGTCAGCCGCGGCATTTCCAATCCCGCGCCCGTGCCAAGGATCGGAAACAAAACCGAGCTTGTATTTTTTACAAGTGAATAAGTAAAGAGAGCGGAGCCAATATAGCTCCGTTCTTTTTGTATATAAATTGAAGTTTGTCGGGGGGGAGAACGTGTAGGGGACTTTTTGAAAAAAGTCCCCTACAACCC
>JAGAUC010000247.1 GCA_017621015.1 Clostridia bacterium
AAAAGTTTAGGTCAAGCCTTTTTAAAGGCTTGCGCGGTCGAGGCGCGAAGCCTCGTCGCCCGTCGCAACGGGCGAAACGCCCCAACAAGCTTCATTTTATCAACCCATCATCCTCAAAGGAGGTATAAAAAATGTTTATCGACAAGATCAAAATTTATCTGAAGGCAGGCAACGGCGGAAACGGCGCGGTTGCCTTCCATCGCGAAAAATACGTCTCACACGGCGGCCCGGACGGCGGTGACGGCGGACACGGCGGAAACATCGTATTCCGCGTAGACAAGGGCGCCAACACGCTTCTCGCCTTCCGCTACAAGCGCAAGTTCGTTGCCGCAAACGGCGAGGACGGCAAGGGCTCCAAGTTCCACGGCGCGACCGCGGACGACCTTGTCATCCTTGTGCCCGAGGGCACGCTGATCAAGGAGGTCGAGAGCGGCAAGGTCATTCATGACATGTCGGAAAACGGCGGCGCCGACTTTATCTGCTGTCGCGGCGGACGCGGCGGCTTCGGAAACCGCCACTTTGCCACCGCCACGCGCCAGCTTCCCCTGTTTGCCAAGAACGGCACCAAGGGCGAGGAAAAGGAGGTCGTGCTTGAGCTCAAAATGATCGCGGACGTCGGCCTCATTGGCTACCCGAGCGTGGGCAAATCCTCGCTTCTCTCGCGCATCAGCGCGGCGCGCCCCAAGATCGCGGAATACCACTTCACCACCCTCTCCCCCAACCTCGGCGTGGTCTCCACGGGCGAGGAGAGCGGCTTTGTGGCGGCAGACATTCCGGGGCTGATCGACGGCGCGGCCGAGGGCGCGGGTCTCGGACACGAATTTTTGCGCCACATCGAGCGCTGCCGCCTGCTTTTGCACGTGGTGGACATTGCGGCGCTGGAATACCGCAACCCCATTGAGGACGTAAAGGCCATCAACCGCGAGCTTGCGGCCTACTCCGAGGCGCTGGCCTCACGCCCCCAGATCATCGTGGCCAACAAGTGCGACATGGTGGATATGGACTCCGATTCGGTAAAAGCCTTTGAAGCCTTTGTGGACGAAAACGAGTGGGAGCTGGTCTACGTCTCGGCCATCACGGGCGAGGGCTTAAAGGAGCTCATCCACACCACCGCCGAGCGCCTGGCGCTCCTGCCGCCCATCACGGTCTTTGAGAGCGAGGTGGCCGCAGGCACCGCAGAGGTCAAGGAGGGCGCCGAGGAAACTCAGATCCGCTTTGAGGGCGGCAAGTATATCGTCGAGGGCGATTGGATCTACAACCTGATGGGTCGCATCAACTTTGACAACTATGAGTCGCTCAATTATTTCCAGCGCACGCTGGCGTCGGCCGGTGTGTTTGAGCGGCTGGAGAACGAGGGCTGTCGGGACGGCGACACCGTTTCGATCTACGATTTTGAATTTGATTACGTGAAATAAGATATGAAAGCATTGATTCTTTCCTGCAACACCGGTCAGGGGCATAACACCGCCGCGCGCGCCATCCTCGAGGAGCTGACGGCACGCGGCATCGAGTGCGAGATGCAGGACGCGCTCGCCTTTGCCTCGCAATTTATCTCGGACACCGTTTGCGGCATCTACAACAAGGCGGCCGTTCATATTCCGCGTGTGCTTGGCGCGGGCATTTCCGTCGCCAAGGGGATCGCCCGAATCTTTAAAAAGGACTCGCCCTGCTACGTGGCCAATCTGCCTTACGCAAACAAGGTGTACCGCTACATCAAGGAAAACGGCTTTGACACCATCATTATGCCGCACGTGTTCCCGTCCGAGGCGCTGACGTGGGTGGAGCGCCGTTTGCCAAACGAGGACGATCTGCGCACCTGCTTTATCGCCACCGACTACGCCTACCCGCCCTTCCTCAGCGAGACCGAGCTGGACATCTACTTCATTCCGCACGAGGATCTGCGGGAGACCTTTGTCGAGGCAGGCGTACCGCGCGACAAGATCGTGGTCTCGGGCATTCCGGTCTCCTCCGCCTTCCGCGCACCCACCACCAAGGAGGAGGCACGAGAGGCTCTGGGACTGCCGCAGGACAAGCGCATTCTTTTGGTCATGACCGGAAGCATGGGCTACGGCAACACCGGTGAGCTTACGGCGCGGCTTTTGGAAAGGCTGCCCGAAAATACGCTGGTTTACGTGATGGGCGGCAACAACGAAAAAATGAAGGCCGCCATCCGCGCCGCGCACGCAGGCGACGAGCGCCTGACGGTGCTGGACTTCACCGACAAGGTAAGCCTTTACCTTGCGGCCAGCGACCTTCTGTTTACCAAGCCCGGCGGCCTCTCCTCCACCGAGGCGGCGGTTCGCGGCATTCCGGTGCTTCACACCAAGCCCATCCCCGGCTGGGAGCAGGAAAATATCGCCTTTTTCCGCGAGCACGGCCTCTCGGACCACGGCGAGAACGCCGAGGCCTTGGTCACAAAGGCGCTGTTTTTGCTGGCCAATCCGCACAGAGGCGAGGAGATGGTCGAGAATCAACGCAAGCACATCAACGCTTTCGCGGCAAGAGACATTGTGGATCACTTGCTGAAGACCGAGCCCAAATGAGCACGCTGGGGCTTTATTTGCACATCCCCTTTTGCCAAAGCAAGTGCCGCTATTGCGACTTTTGCTCCTTCCCGGGGCGAAGCGCCGAGGCGGTGGACGCCTACTGCATCGCCCTTTTGCGCGAGATCGAGGCGTACGGCGAGCAGATGCGTGGCATCGCGGTCGACACCGTGTATTTCGGCGGCGGCACGCCGACCTATCTGCCAAAAGAGCGCCTGGCGGCGCTTGTGGAGAGCGTGACCAAGCATTTTTCCGTAAACGCGGACGCCGAGATCACCACCGAGTGCAATCCCGCCACGGTGGATCTCCCGGAGCTTCAAGCGCTCCGCGCTGCCGGCTTTAACCGCCTGATCATCGGCGCGCAAAGCCTTTCGGACAGAGAGCTGCGGCTTTTGGGAAGAATTCACACCGCCGCGGATTTCAAAGCCACCTTTGAGGCGGCACGACGCGCGGGCTTTGACAATCTCAGCGCCGACGTCATGTTCGGCATTCCCGCACAGACGGCCGCGTCCTTTGCCGCTACGCTCCGTGGGCTTTGCGAGCTTGCGCCCGATCACATTTCGGCGTACGGCCTTAAGATCGAGGAGGGCACGCCCTTTTTTGCGGCACGCGATACCCTGCCCCTGCCCGATGAGGACACCGAGCGGCAGATGTATATGGACGCGGTAACACTTCTCGCCGAGCACGGCTATGACCGCTACGAGATCAGCAATTTTGCCAAAAAAGGCAGAGAATCCCGTCACAACCTGCGCTACTGGGAGCGCATGGATTACCTGGGAATGGGGCTTGCCGCCTACTCCTGCCTCGGAAACGAGCGCTTTTCCAACACCGAGGACATGGCGCGCTACCTTGCGGGCGACCGCCTGGCCGAGCACGAGCACGTAAGCGCGCACGACGCGCTTTGCGAGGCCGTGATGCTGGGCATGCGCCTGGAGAGAGGTGTGGACTTCACCGCCCTTGCCGGGGTCTATGGCGACGCGGCCTACGAGTACCAAAGCCGCCTTTCCAAATACCAAGACGGCGGCTTTGTCCGCCAAACCGAGCGCGGCCTTGCCTTCACAAGCGACGGTATGTACGTCAGTAACGCCATCCTCTCGGATATTCTGGATTTCGAAAATTGAAGTTTGTGCGTCACATCGTGACGCAACTCTATTCGCCTGCGGCGAGTTCTATGCGCTTCGCGCGTGATATTGCCTTCGGCAGTGATATGCGCTTCGCGCGTTGGAAGAAACACAAGGCGAATATAATATCACTGCGACCAACGGGAGCAATATAACTGTTGCTTGCAACAATCTCACGCCGACGAAGTCAGCATATCACTTGTGCTTTAATATAGCATTTGTGTCCACAAATGCAGTGCTTGTCAAGAAAATAGGACAGAGAAATTTTATGTTCTCTGTCCTATTCCTGTTAGTAGCAAGGGTACTGCTCTATTGCAGACACCCTTTATTTTTCTTTATTTTTCTTTTTATCAATAACAAAGCAAATGATATTTGTAATTAGCGATACAATATTTATAATCAAAAAAACGGTAAATAAGATTGTAGGCTGTTGAAGCATTGACATCGCAGACCAATATATTGCTCCGATTACAGTCATAAAGCAAATGATCCAAAAGAAATTATTGTTTTTTTCCATAGTCTACTCCTCACCCGAAAAGTCTCATAAATATCATAGCCATAACGGTAAAGATTGATATGAGGGTCGATATCATAGCAACAAGAATGTGAATATCTGTTTTTTTCATACATACACCGCCTTTCTGAGTTTATTATAGCACGTTTTGAGACGGATTGCAAGAAGAAACGAAGCATTCGCTTAGCGAATATAAAGCAGAAGCCTTGCAACTTCTATGAAGCTGCGGCTTTGCCGCCATGATGCGAAGCGCACACAACTCTTCCGTGAGCCGAAAGCTCGCTTCACAGAATGAAGTTCTGCTTCATGAGTTGCTTCGCAACTCGCTTCATGCACCGTAGGTGCGCTTCATTTCCAAACAAAAGAGCACTGCTCTCGCAGTGCTCTTTTGTTTGAGACGTGTTGACAAAAAAGATGCC
>JAGAUC010000248.1 GCA_017621015.1 Clostridia bacterium
CGATCTCGGCGAGCAGCTTTGCGAGTGCCTTTTGCTGTATGAAAACGTGTGGGAGAGCAAGGACATTGAGATCGAGACCGAGATCGCCGAAAACGTGTCCGTAAACGCCGACGAAGAGCTTTTGGCGCTTGTATGGAACAATCTTTTTTCCAACGCCTTCAAGTTCACGGAAGCCGGCGGCAGAGTGACGCTCTCACTTACGGCTGACGGCGACTATGCCACCGTCAAGGTGTCCGACACAGGCTGCGGCATCAGCGCCGAGGTGGGCGCGCATATGTTTGAGAAATTCTATCAGGGTGACACCTCGCACGCCACGCAGGGCAACGGCCTTGGTCTGGCGCTGGTCAAGCGCGTGGTCGACATTATGGAGGGCGAGATCGGCGTGGAAAGCGCCCTTGGCGAGGGCACGACCTTCACCGTTCGCATTCGGAGGAGCAAAGATGGACTTCGGGAAGATCGGTAAAGCGCTTTTATTCCCTCACGTCGCCCTTCTCTGCGTTCTGATTCCCCTCTCAGCCGTGCTGCTTGTCGGCTCGATGGTCTTTGTCGGCACCGAGACGCCCATCGCCATTGTCTCCTACGTTCTTTCTGCCTACACCCTGACCGTGCTCTGCTTTCGGATGCCTCGGATGATACGCTTTTTTAAGTCCTTCCGGGAGCAAAACAAGCTGCTGATTCGCTGGCAAAGTGACACGCGTCTGCGTGTCAACGTCTCGCTCTATGGTTCACTCCTCTGGAATGTGGCCTACGCGCTTCTTCAGCTTTGGCTTGGCTTTTATCACCATACCTTTTGGTTCTATTCACTCGGTGCCTACTACGTCTGCCTTGCCGTGATGCGGAGCCTTCTGCTTCGCTATTCCGTAAGGCACACACCCGGCGAGAGCATACGCGACGAGCTCATCCGATACCGCGCCTGCGGGTGGGTCTTTCTGGTGATGAACCTAGCGCTCACGCTGATCGTTTTCTTTATGGTCTATTGGAACCGAACCTTCCACCACCATATGATTACCGCCATTGCCATGGCCGCCTATACCTTCACCGCACTGGGGACGTCCATTCTCAGCATTACCAAATACAGAAAATACAACAGCCCCGTGTTCTCGGCCTCCAAGGCCATCAGCCTCGCCGCGGCCTCGGTGTCCATGCTGACGCTGACCTCGACTATGCTGACCACCTTTGGGGACGGAACCATGGACGCGCTGACGCAAAAGCGGATGCTCGGCGGCGTAGGCTTTGCCGTATCGGGTGTGATCGTCGCCCAAGCCATCCATATGATCGTACAAAGCACAAAAGAGTTAAAACGAATGAAAAACGAGGTACCCAATGTCAAATCATAACCAAAATAACGGATTTTCTTATACTTACTCCGCCAAGGAGCAATCGGAGATCAAGCGCATTCGCGAAAAATATACCGCACCGACCGAGGAGGAGGACAAAATGGCGCGCCTGCGCCGTCTGGACGCCAGCGTCACCGAAGCCGCACAGATCGTCTCTCTGATCTTCGGTGTGATCGGCGCGCTGATCCTCGGCCTTGGAATGAGCCTTTGTATGACCGACCTTGGGGGCTTTTTCGGCCTATCTGAGACCGCGGCTCTGATCGTCGGCATTGTCATCGGCATCGTTGGCGGTATCCTTGCGGCGCTGGCCTATCCGACCTACAACGCCATCGTAAAGAAAAGACGCCAAAAGCTCGCCCCCGAGATCCTTCGCCTCACCGACGAGTTGATGAAATAAAGAAAAAAGCAGAATGCA
>JAGAUC010000249.1 GCA_017621015.1 Clostridia bacterium
CTTTCCCCAAAAGTTTTTGAGGGTTGTAGGGGACTTTCTTCAAAAAGTCCCCTGCACGTTTCTCCCCGACAAACTTCAATTTATAAAAAGGACACCCCCGAGTCTGAAAGACACGGGGGGATTTTTTAGTATACTTTTTTCTCCATAGAAATCAGGCGGCTTCGGTCGGGCATATTTTCCTCGGTATAGTAGCCTTGCTCGTTCCACACGCGGTCCGAGAAGGTAGGCATATTGTTTACCACCTTTTCGCGCTCTCCCTTGTAATCGTCGACCCACTGGCAAAGCATCGCGCCAAGCATGTTGTCGGTCGGCTCGATGACTGTACCGTCAAAATCGCCCGCGGGATCCTTGTAGGCGTTCCATCGGTACATATCGAAGCCCTCTTTTACAATGGAGTAGTCGGGCGGAAAGCTTCCCATCAGGTAAATGGGGCTGTAGCCGGCGTTGATCACGCGAAAGCCACTCGCCAGGGTGTCCTCCACTCGTTGAAAATTGTTCGACCAGCTCATAATGACCGCATCCTTGGAGACAAGGTGATTGTACTCCTTATGGAAGCCCTCCCACAAAAGCGGCGTACGGCCGAGCGACAGACAAATATCTACCACTCGCGCCACAAAGTGCGCGTAAAGCTCCGTGGTGCTCCCAATTCCCTGCCGCGCCATATAGTCACGGCAAAAATGGCAGGCTGTCCAGTTCGTATGAAGCGCCTCATCACAGCCGATGTGGATATACCGCGAATACTTGAACACCTCGGCAAACTCCGAAAGCAGCGTGCGAACATTCTTCCAGATGCCGGGCTTACCCACGCACATGATCTTTTCGTTCATCGGCCCGTCGTACTCGTTGCCAAATTCCTCGGGGCAGTTTTTGATCAGCTCCCGTGAATGGCCCACACACTCACATTCGGGGATAAGCTCCACCGATGCCTCGTGCGCGTACTCCACAAGATACGCCATCTCCTCGTGCGTATAGCACGCGCCCTTGGTTGCGGCCTCCGGGAAGCTGCGAAGCGGCATGGTCCAGCCCTGATCGTCCACCAGATGAAGCTGAAGGTATTGGATCTTGTTGAGGTAACAAAGATCCACATAGCCCAAAAGCACGTCAAAATCGTGCCACTTTCTCGCAAGATCGGCAAAAAACGCACGAAAATCCTTATCCGGCTTATCAAGAACAACGGCATTCGTTAGCGTAACGCCATCTTTTTCTACTTTTTTCACCAGCTGAAGAAGCGTAGCAAGCCCGTTTCTCGCACCAAGGAGCGACGATGCGTAAACACGCGCGCCCTCCACGCGGTACTCCTCTTTTTCGAGCGTCGCATCGTATTTCACGTCAAAGCCGCCCTCACCGCAAGCAAGCGACACGCCGTGAATTTTTTTGAAGATCCGCCGAAAGGCCTTGTTACCAAAGGCAAGCGGCTCGTCTGCACAGATCGAGCAGGCAATGACGATCTCTCCCTGCTCCTTATATTGCTTAGGTTTTGGGATTATCATAGTGATCCTCCGCGATCAATACACCTTATTTTGCATACCCGTCAGCTTGTCGGCGTTCGGGAAGGCGTCCTTCGAATAATGCGCCTCCACGTTCCACACACGGTCGGCAAACGGCGGCAGATTTTGCACGATCCAATCGTGCTCCTCCTCGTACTTGCACTCCCACTGGCAGATCATCGCACCCAGCACCTGATCGGTCGCTTCCACGGTAAGTCCGCCGTGCGCTGCCGATTTGTCCGAAGCGTTGTCCCAGCGGTAGAGATAGAAGTCCTCCCCGAGAATGCTCCAATCGCACTTGGGGTCGGGCACATGGTAAAGCGGCTTCCACGCCGCGTTGACGATGTTGAAATCTCCCCCAAGAAGATCGGGCGTGGGCTGATAGGTATTCTCCCAGGACATTACCACCGCGTCCTTGGAGATGAGGTGGTTGTGATCCTTGTGGAAGCCCTCCCACACAATGGGCGTGCGGCCGAGCGACAAACACATATCCACGATCTTCTGCGCGAAGTGTGCGTAAAGCTCAAGGCTGGTCTCAATACCCTGCCGCTTCATATAGTCGCGGCAATAGTGGCAGGACGGCCAGTTGGTGTGAAGCGCCTCGTCACAGCCGACGTGAATGTAACGGGAATACTTGAAGGTGTCGGCCAGCTCGGTGAGCATCAGGCGCACGTTGTTAAAGGTCGTGGGCTTTCCGACGCACATGATCTTCTCGTTCATCGGGCCGTCGTACTCGTTGCCGAATTCCTCCGGGCAATTCTTGATCAGCTCACGCGAGTGCCCGATGCCCTCAAATTCGGGGATGAGCTCCACCGCCGCCTCGTGGGCATACTCCACAAGATACACGATCTCCTCGTGGGTATACGAGCGCCCCTTTGTCGCCGCCTTCGGGAAGCACAGATAGGGATAGGTAAAGCTTTGGTCATCGGTGAAATGGATCTGCAGATACTTGATCTTATTGATGTAGCAAAGGTCCACGTAGCCAAGCAGAACGTCAAAATCGTGCCACTGTCTGGCAAGATCGACCATAAACGCGCGGAAATCCTTGTCGGGCTTATCCTCCACGCGCGACTTTGTCAGCGTAATGCCCTCGCGCGTAGCCGCCATTATCAGCTGAAGCATGCTCGAAAGGCCGTTCTTGGCACCGAACAGCGTCGATGCGTACACGCTCGCGCCCTCGATGCGGTACGCCTCCTCTTCAAGTGAGGCGTCGTATCTCACAGAAAAGCCTCCCTCGCCGCAGACAAGCGACACGCCAAAGATCTTTTTAACCATACGCTTGAACGCCTTTATGGAAAGCGCAAGCTCCTCATCGGCACAGATAGCGCAGGCCAGCGAAAGCTCGCCCAGCTCCTGATATTTTTTGGGCTTTGGAATGA
>JAGAUC010000026.1 GCA_017621015.1 Clostridia bacterium
AAATATCCCATTCCCTCCGCGCCCAGGATCTTCAAAAGCGGAATCTTATATACAAGCCCTATGACCTTTACTGCAATCACCGAAAGCGTAAGCGCCGTCACCCCAAAGGCAAAGCGCTTTTGCGAATGCTCGCCGTTCATCCCATCACCGACCCATCAGTCAAAATAATGTTTGATAACGTCCTTTGCCTCGTATTTCAGCTTTTCAATATCGATGGTGGTATACTCACCGTTTTCGTACAAGATCTTACCGTCCACCATGGTCATTCTCACGTCCGACGAATCCGCGCTGTAGGCGACTGTCGTTTCGCACCCGTAAGACGGAATATTATGGAGCGAATCCAGATCGATCAAGATCAGATCCGCCTTCTGTCCGACCTCAATGCGGCCGCAGTCGGGGCGCCCCTGGGCCTTCGCACCCTCGAGCGTTGCCATACGGCAAAGCGTGTACGCATCGGTGGCATCGGCTCTTTGGGTGACCCCCTTATGCAGGATGGCCGCCAGCTTGAGCTCCTTGAAAATATCCAGATCGTTATTGGAGGCCGCGCCATCGGTTCCGAGAGAAACCGAGATGCCGCGCGAAAGCATTTCCGAAAGAGGCATCACGCCGCTTGCCAGCTTGAGATTGCTGACGGGGTTGTGCGAAACAAACACACCCTTCTCGCGCATGATCTCCATATCCTCACCGCTCACGTGCACACAGTGCGCGGCGCAGAAAGGAACGTCCAGCATTCCCGTATCCAACGCAAACGCGATCGGCGTTTTTCCGCCGCGACGCACCCGACATTCCTCATGCTCTTTAACGGTTTCGGAAATATGCATCTGGATGGCAAGGTCATTTTCCTTGGCATATTCCGCCACCGCGCGGCACATCCGCTCGGTGTTGGTATATTCTGCGTGAATGCTCATATCCACGCGGATTCTTCCGTTCTCGGCAAGGTGATAATCGCGTGCAAGTGCTGCCCCCTCAAGAAAACGGTGGCTGGCCTTGGGGTCTTCGTTTGGATCGAAGGAGACAATGGAGCGCGCCAGATTTGCCTTGATTCCGCTCTCGATGGCCGCTCTTGCCACTACATCCTCGAACATATACATATCCGAAAAGCAAACAATACCGCCCGCCAGCATCTCCGCAATGGAAAGCATAGTGCCCGTATAGACCGATTTTTCGGTCAGACGGTCCTCTGCGGGAAAAATTTTCTCGTTGAGCCATCGATCAAGCGGAAGATCCTCGCCGTATCCGCGGAAAAGTGACATGGCTGCGTGACAATGCGAGTTGTAAAAGCCCGGAAACAGAAGATTTCCC
Organism: Clostridia bacterium; assembly: GCA_017621015.1. Classification (GTDB taxonomy): domain Bacteria; phylum Bacillota; class Clostridia; order Oscillospirales; family CAG-272; genus RGIG8775. The sequence continues at coordinate 1,303 of JAGAUC010000026.1, forward strand.
TTTCCGTCAAGGACGCGATCATAGGCTTGGGAAGGTGGCTGTGCTCCGACGTATGAGATGCGGTCATCGACAATTGCCACCGATACCGGCTCGTCGCCAAAGCCGTATTCCTTGGAAAGCTTAACGTTTTGAATCAGAATTTTCATTTGTTTATTCCATTCCGTGTTTTTGATAATAATCCACAATCATTTTTTGATTTTTCAAACTCTTGTCATCGCTCAGATATTCGTACGGATATTTATCGTTAAAAATGCGGTCGATCTCAATTTTTCCGTTCTGATCCGCGTGGTAGTCCACAAGCTTGGTCACCGCACCTGCGCCGGCGGCCAGGATGGTGTGTACCTCCTCCATCATATATACGTTATAAAGCCCCTCGTAGCCCTCCTTGGCGAAGCCTACGTTTTCGAAGTTGCCCACCGTATTTTTTTGACGGTACATATAATAAGGAAGATACTCGGCTTGAAGAGCCCTGAGCTGGGAATAATCCACACATTTACCCACGTCGCCGCCGGTAATCGAGTAAATGTGGCTCTCAGTACGAAGAATATCTGCTGATTTTTTCACACAGAAGGTGTGAACGGTAATATTTTCCGGCTGAAGCTCGACAATCTTATCAAAGGTTGCCGCAAAGCTCGAAAAACGATCGCCCGGAAGCCCCGCAATGAGGTCGGTATTGATACACCTTATGCCCGACTCCTTGGCGATATGATAGGCGCGATAAAAATCTTCCGCCGAGTGCGCTCTACCAATACTGGTAAGCACATTTTCCGACAGCGACTGGGCGTTCACGCTCACGCGTGTTACGCCAAATTTCTTGGCAATGGCCAGCTTCTCTGCCGTGATGGTATCGGGACGGCCTGCCTCATAAGTAAACTCTTCAAGTTGATCCACGTCGGTGTTTTTGGCGACAGCAGATAGAAGAAGCTCCATTTGCTGTTCGGTCAAAATGGTGGGCGTTCCTCCGCCAACATATATCGTCTTTACGTGAAGTCCCAGCGCTCTTACTGTTTCAAAGATACGGTCAATCTCCTCGCAAAGCCGAATCAGATATTCGGGAATCAAGGAAAGCAAGCGTTTTGAGGTATAAGAAACAAACGAGCAATACGAGCATCTGGACGGACAAAAAGGAATGGAAATATATATACTGCAATCCTTTTTGGATGGATTACCAATAATTTCCTTTTCCTTTTTAGCCACGTCTACAGCAAGTCCCGCCTTTTTCGGGGTAACAAAATAATCCGACGAAAGCGTTTTCTTGACACGGGTCTTGCTCATCCCATGATTAAGCATTTCCATGGCCACCTTGGACGGACGAACCCCCACAAGCATACCCCAGGACGGCTTGTAGCGCATCAGCTCGCTACCTGCGGCAATGACCGCGGCACCGATGGCAAGCTTTTTGGTGCGCTCTACCGTGACTCCCTCGCGGAAGGGTGACTCCTTGGTTGTCTCTGCCGTGCGCTCTCCCAACTGAAGCTTAGCCGTTGCTGTTGCCTGTTGCTCATCGCAGCTAAGCGTGAGCCAAAGCACCGGTGTCTCCGGCGTTATTTCCTCGTTCTCGGGAAATTTGGCACCCGGGAAAAAGATCATACAAAGGGTCTGAACATAATATTGATTGATATCTCCATCAAAATACAGCTTCATTTTTCTGTTCCTTTATTTTTTGATCAGCACCTTGCTGTCCATAACGATGGTAATGGGGCCGTCCCCCATAATATCTACCTTCATCTCTGCACCGAAAACACCGGTTTCCACCGGCTTTCCCAACTGGAGCGAAAGCAAACGGCAAAATTCCTCATACAGCCTTTCAGCCACCGCAGGGGCCGCTGCCGCCATATAATCAGGGCTATTTCCGTGTCTATAATTGGCCAGAAGCGTAAAATTGGAAACAACAAGCGCCTCGCCGCCAATATCCAAAAGCGAAAGATTCATTTTGTCGTTTTCGTCGTTAAAAATACGAAGCCTTGCGATCTTGGCGCTCAGCACCTCCGCATCCTTTTCGGTGTCCTCACCTGAAACACCGAGAAGAACGGCAAGCCCCCTCTCGCACTGACCGACGATTTTTTTCTCCACGGTCACCGACGCGTGGCTGACTCTCTGCAAAACGGCTATCATAAAGTATCCTTTCTTTTTCAGGCATAGCCTCTCGTTACGTCAATCACGTCCTTCAGTGACTTCAAACGAGAAACAATGGAATTATAATGATCGGTATTTTTACAGCTGACCTTGAGATTGAGAAGCACCTGCTCCTCGCCTCTCTTTACTGTGTTGACCGAAAGAATGGACACCTTCATGTCCGCAAGGGCGACCGAAACATCGGCCAAAAGGCCGATTCGGTCATACGAGACAATTTGCAACAGCGCTTCATAAACTCCGTCGCGATCCCTTTCACCGCCGTTTTCCCAATGCGCCTCGACCCAGCGCGTGGGATCGTAGGATTGCTTCATGGATTCGGTAACGTTCGGACAATCTCTCTTGTGGATCGAAATGCCGTATCCCTTTGTGATAAATCCGATCACGCGGTCACCGGGTAGCGGGTTGCAGCATTTGGCAAACTTGACCATACAGCCGCTTTCGCCATCCACAACGATACCGCTGTTGGATTTCAGGTTCTTAGCAGGCGTTGCCAGCTTGATATTCTGCTCGGTAATCGGCTCCTTCTGCTCTGCGATCTCATCCTTGAAGACCTTTTCAAATTCCGCCTTGATCTTGGGAAACACTTTGGTAAGCAAAAGCTCACCGTAGCCGAGTGCATTGTAAAAATCGTCAACGGTGTTGTAGCCAAGACGCTGGGCAACAAGTCCCGTCAGATCGTCACGATGCGCCTCGGTATAGGTACGAAAATACTTCTTGAGCTCATTGTCAAGCATACCTTTACCAAGAAGAATATTATCGGGCCTCTTTTCCTTTTTATACCACTGTCGTATTTTATTACGTGCCTCGCTGGTTTTGACGATATTCAGCCAGTAACGGCTGGGACCCTTACTGCTTTGCGAGGTAATGACCTCCACGATCTCACCGTTTTCCAAAATGCGGTCGATCGGAACGATGGTACCGTTGATCTTGGCACCGATCATCTTATGGCCGACCGCCGAATGGATCGCATACGCGAAATCAATGGCCGTGGAACCCTGCGGAAGCTGGATCACATCGCCCTTGGGGGTAAAGACGAACACCTCATCGTGGAAAATATCAGTCTTAATGGCGTTGAGAAACTCATCCGGGTCATGGGTGTCGTTTTCGGTCTCCACCAGCTTTGCCACCCACGCAAGCTTTTTGTCCATATCTTCCTTAGAACTGGCACCGGACTTATATTTCCAATGCGCCGCAATACCGTACTCAGCAATGTGATGCATTTCCCAGGTGCGGATCTGTACCTCAAACGGAATACCGTCACGACCGATAACGGTGGTATGGAGCGAGCGATACATATTGGGCTTGGGGGTCGAAATATAGTCCTTGAATCTGCCCGGAAGCGACTTGAACATCTCGTGGATCAGACCCAGCGCCAAATAACAGTCTGCTTCGCTCTCCACAATTACGCGAAGCGCATAAAAATCGTAGATCTCATCAAAGCTCTTGTTCTGGTTATACATCTTTTTATAGATGCTGTAGACCGACTTGATCCTTCCCTCCAGCGTAAACGCCAGACGGTTGTCAGCCAGTTTGTTTTCCACCATTGTTCGGATATTGTCGATGAAATTGACGTTCTGGCCGTATTTCCTTTCAATGTCCTCCTTGACCTCGGCATAACCGATCGGGTCAAGATAAGAAAGGCTGATGCTCTCCAGCTCCTGCTTGATCTTCTGCATACCGAGACGGTGTGCCAGAGGAGCATAGACCTGCATGGTCTCAAGTGCCGTGATTCGGCGCTTGGCATCCGGCTTGACTCCAAGCGTTCGCATATTATGCAGACGATCGCAAAGCTTGATAAAGATGACGCGAATATCCTTGGACATTGCAAGAAGCATTTTTCTCAGGCTTTCAATATGTGCCTCTTCCTTATCCTCGATCTGCATAATAACGATCTTGGTAAGTCCGTCTACAAGCAAGGCCACCTCGGGGCCAAACATTTTACGGATCTTATCCAGATCGGTTTTTTCGGCGCAGTCCTCCACCGTGTCGTGCAAAAGTGCGGCACAAATGGAGTCGGTGTCAAGACCGAGCTCTGCCACGATCTCGGCAACAGCAAGCGGGTGCGAAATATACGCCTCACCGCTGACACGGAACTGCCCCTCGTGCAGATTCTCAGCATATTCGTATGCCTTTTGGATTTTTTCTATATCGTAGCGTCCCTTTGACAAAATGCCAAACAGGCGCCTCTTAAGTACCCTTACTTCGTTATGCTCTGTCATAATCAAGCTCTCCTTTCGTCAAGGTTCAAGATCACAAAATACACTGCGCCATCAGCCGTCCGATCAGCTTGGAATCCTCAAGATTCACCTTGCTCACGCTGTGCTCGATATTTATAGTCAAAATATTGTTCGGTGCTCTTTCAATACGGCAAAGCCCCATTTCCACCAAAACATCCATCAGAATGCGCATCAGTGCCAAATTCATTTTGGGATTTTCCGCGCAAAGAACGGCCAATAGCTGACGCTCCGGAATGCGATTCTGGGCGGTAGCTTCCATACGTCGGAAGAATAAATAGATCTGCTTGAAATCGTCCCGTTTGGGGATCAGGTTCTCGGATCTCTCAAAGCGTGCACCTGCCAAAACCTCTTCATACCGCTTGGCCGAGGCCGCAAGACCTCCGAGAAAGTCAACATTCGCGCGCATTTCGCGCACGATCAGCTGAACGCTTCTCACGCCGTTATATTCGTTAATATCCACATTGAAAAGAATGTCCGCTAACTCGCCGACCGAAAGATTAAAGCTATCATAATCCGCATTGAACATCACCGCGGAGAGGCTAACACCATCCTTCTCCAGCAGAAGCTTCAAATGCTTTCCGCCGCTGATGGAATAAGACTTGACGATCTTGGCTCCCTCCAGGTAAAAAAGCGGTGTCGGATTGGCATTTCCATACGGCTCTAAACGCAAAAGCTGCTCAGCAAAATCCATACAGATGTCCTTGGCCGAAAGCTCACAATCGGCATAGATCTTATCCTCCCAGGTCTCGGGCGGAAGATCACGCACGTAATCATTAAGCCGTCTGCGAAGCTCCTCCACGTTGCCACGGGTGACCGAAAGACCGGCCGCCTGCTCGTGACCGCCAAACTTGACAAGGCAATCCGCACAAGCGTTCAGCGCGTCCATCAGATTGACGCCATCCACGCTTCGGCATGACCCCTTGCCCACCTCGAATTTGCCGGCTCCCGGCTCGTTGGAATCGTTGTAGGTGATCAGCACCGTAGGCAGATGATATCTCTCCGCCACACGCGACGCCGCAATTCCGATCACTCCCGAATGCCAATTGTCGCCCTCGGCGATGATGAAGTGATCTTTATCAAAGTGATGGGTCGCTTCAATGCTTTCGTAGATCTGATCGATGATTCTCAGCTCCTCGGACTGACTTGCTTTGTTGTATTCGCAAAGCGCGTCGGCAAGGATATCTGCTCCCTCGTCACACCGTTCATCCTCGGGTGTCAAAAGAAGAAGCTCGACCGCCTTGCTCGCCTCGCTCATACGCCCGGCCGCGTTCATGCGCGGCGCAAGACCGAAGCCAATGGCTGAGGCGGTAAGCTTACCGTGCTTTTGAAGATTGGCGCGCTCCAAGAGCGCACGGATACCGGGCCGTGGCTTGGCCTTCATAATTTCAAGCCCCAGGGAAACAATCATACGGTTTTCGCCAACAAGCGGCATGACGTCCTCCACCGTGCCAAGCGTTACCAGGTCGGCATACATATAATAATTTTTTCTGACGACCTCCGTTTTCTCCGCCTTGCCTTGCTCAGCAAGGAGAGTTTCGATCGCAATCACAAGCTTAAAGGCAACACCTACACCGGCAAGATCCTTGAAGGGATATTCACAATCCGGACGATGCGGATCCACGACTGCACAAACATCGGGAAGCACCTCAGGACATTCGTGGTGATCGGTCACTACAACATCCATTCCCAGCGATACAGCATACGCCAGCTCTTTTGCCGCGCTGATACCCGTATCGACCGTGACGATCAGATCCACCTTTTTATCGGCAAGCTTTTCGATTGCTTCCGTTGAAACACCGTAGCCCTCGCTGATTCGCTTCGGAATATAATACCCAAGCTTAATACCCGGCTCCGTGGGATGAAGTCTTGCATTCAGATCCTCCAGATATAGGAAAAGCATGGAGGTTGACGAAATACCATCCACATCATAGTCGCCATAGATGGCAATGTTTTCACCGTCACGCACCGCGCGCAAAACGCGTTCCGCCGCCGCGCGCATATCCCTCATCAAAAAAGGATCGTAGAGCACCGTTTCGGTGAAATTCAAAAATTTCTCTATTTTCTCGACGCTATCGTATCCGCGGTACAGCAAAAGACGAACAATGGCCTCGCAGAGCCCGAATCGCTCGGAAATCTCTACGGCTACCGCTCTTTCGGCTTCCGTCAATTCGCGTCTGTATATATCCCAAATCTTTTTTGGTTTCATAAATACCCTTTATTTGTTTTCTTTATCCAAAATTTGAACGATCTCCACATCGCAACGCGTTTTTGCTACCCGTCTTGCATACCGCCACACAAAGAAAAAGCTGAGAACAAAACCGGACACCATTGCCGCATAGTACAAGATCTCCGTTTCTGTCAAGGCCGTAGCTACGAAGTAAAAGGCAACACCTACCAAAACAGGAAGTAAAAAAACAAGCGCCGCGTATCCGAGAACACGATCAGTTTTGGTGACCACAGTCACGCGATCGCCCACCTTAGCACCGATCTCATTGAGTGCCTCGGCCTCAAAGGTTTTGGTAGCACCCGTAAGCGAGCAAATGCTGCAACCGCCGCCATCCTTATTTTTATGACAGCCCTCACACGCTGACCGTCTTTCCACTTCGACCGTTGCTCGATTGTTATTGGTTTTTATTACTGTTGCCATTGTTTGCATGGGTTAAAATCCTTTCTTTATTGGCAGGCAAAGCGTCGCATAATGGCAAGTGCCACGCGGACGCCGTCCACGGCGGCACTGGTAATGCCACCGGCATAACCCGCACCCTCACCGCACGGATAGATAAGGTCTTGCCCTACCGCGCAAAAAGTATCTTCTCTCTGAATACGCAAAGGCGCTGAGGTACGAGTCTCCACACCGCTCAGTACCGCATCATCTGCGCCAAAGCACGCCATACGTTTTTCAAATACCGAAAATCCGCGCTTAAGGTTCTCCGTCACAAAGGACGGGAGCACATCACCAAGCGCCGTCAAACGGCAATGGCCATCCATATAACTCGGCAGAATGCGTTTTGGCTCAGTACACACACGGTCGTTCAAAAAATCTCCCATTGTCTGGATCGGAGCCGCGTAGCTCTGACCGCCCGCGAAAAAGGCGCGTCACTCCAGTTCTCTTTGAAAAGCGATGGCCGAAAATACGTTGTTACCGCAATCACTTGGCAAAACCGAGACCGCCACGGCAGCATTGGCATTTTTTCCGTCTCGCGCATAGCGGCTCATACCGTTGACAACAACGCCACCCTCCTCGGATGCCGCCGCCACGACCTCGCCGCCGGGGCACATACAGAAGGTGTAAACACCTCTCTCTCCGCCCGTATACGACAAATTGTATTCTCCTTTTCCAAGCTTCGGATGCCCCGCCAGTCTTCCGAAAAGCGAGCGATCCACATCCTCTTGCAGATGCTCCACGCGTACGCCCACGGAAAACGCCTTGGGCACAAGAGCAAAATTCTTTTCTCCCAGCATCGCGTAAGTGTCTCTGGCGCTGTGTCCCACAGCTAAAATCACACAACCGCAAGCAATGTCACCGCAGGAGGTCTTGACGGTAATCTCCCGATTCGCCCCCACCGAAAAGCCCTCAAGGCAACAGCGGTATATAAGCGTACCGCCAAGCTCCTTAATACGAGACAAAATGCGTGAAACCACGCCTCTTAAAACATCGGTTCCAATATGCGGCTTGGCCCTGGTGAGAATATCGTCCGGCGCACCAAAGCGATAAAGCGTGTGCAAAACGTAGCCGCAAAGCTCGTCGCCAATGCGCGTGACCAGCTTACCGTCCGAAAAGGTACCGGCACCGCCCGCACCAAACTGAATGTTGGTGGAGGTGTCCAGTATTTTCTCGCGGTAAAATCGATCGACCTGCATCACACGATCCTCAACGTCTCCACCTCGATCAATCAAAATCGGTCGATAGCCCTGCTCTGCCAGCATAAGCGCCGCGAACATACCGCAAGGGCCCATACCGACGACCAACGGACGCCCCATCATTTTTTCGTTACCGAAAACGATCTCCGGCTCTTTTTCTTCAAACGGCTTTATCGACGCCCTCGCCAAACGATCGGTATCTACTGACACCGCTTCGCTCACACGGATAAGAACCGAGCAAACCGCCTTGATATCTTCCTTATTTCTTGCATCGATCGATTTCTTGTAAATTTGAAAATGAAGCATATCAGGGGAGATCCCCATACGCTTCATTTTCTGACCTGCAATATGAAGAAATGCGCTGTCCTCAGCATCAAAAGGCAAGGACAGATTGGAAACAAGAAATGTATTTACCTTCTTCCTCATGTGCTCTGCTCAACGGGCGGATCCTGATAGGGCGGGAGTGTCGGAGCTTCGGAAATATCCGTGGCATTGCGAATGGCAAGCCAAAGAACAAAGGCAAGCAAAGTACAAACAATGAAAGCAATGATGTTACCTTTTCTTCTTTTTTTGATAAGATCCGCGTCGGAAATGGTTTCATTTATATCCGTTGAAATGTTTGGATTCATTGTGTTTCCCCTTCCCTTGATTACTTTTCCGCATCCGCGTTCTTTGCGCGCGGCAGATGGTGTGGGTTATGTACCAAAAGCTGAAGCAACTCCTGTCTGAGCAGGTTGTAGTTATAGTTTCGCTTGAGCGTACCGTTAATGGCCGTCGAAATGGTTCCGGTCTCCTCAGAAACCACGATCACGATGGCGTCGCTCGCCTCACTCATACCGATAGCCGCACGGTGTCTTGTTCCGAGATCTCTTACAATATCGTCAGTCGTGGAGAGCGGCAAAAAGCATCCCGCCGCACAAATGTGATGATTGCGGATGATGACCGCGCCGTCGTGCAGGGGCGCATTGTTAAAGAAGATATTGCGAAGCAAGAAGGACGAGATCTGCGCGTTGATCATAACGCCCGTCTTCATAACGTCGCCCAGCTTGGTCTGACGCTCAATGACGATCAGTGCACCCGTTTTGCTTCGCGCCATGTCACAAACCGCCTCACAAATAGCCTCAACGTCGGCTGAAACTGCCTCGGCTTCGCCGGTATCCGAAACAAGGCCGCGGAATCCGCGAATGGGTGAATTTCCGACCTTTTCGAGTGCCGCACGAAGCTCCGGCTGGAACACGATGACCACCGCGATAAGTCCGATTTGATAGAAGTTCTGCAAAATATATTTCACCGCGTGCATATTCAAAATCGTACTCAAAACCAAAAGCGCGGAAAAAATACCGAGGCCCATCATAAGCTTGCCCGCACGTCGGTCCTTCAAAAACTGAAAAACCAAATACAAAAGAAGCGAAAGGACGGCAATATCGATAATATCTACAAACGAAATATCCTTGAGATATTTCCAAATGTTATTTTGAAAAAAAGAAACCAAGGCGAGATCGGAAGAGCACACGAACTCCAGTCACAG
>JAGAUC010000250.1 GCA_017621015.1 Clostridia bacterium
ATCGGCGAGGAGGAGGACAGCCATCTGGGCGACTTCATTCCCGACGAGGATGCACCCGACCCCTCCGAGGTTGCTTCGGCCACCATTCTCCGCGAAGTGATCGAGCGTGAGCTTAACACGTTGACTCCCCGTGAAGCGCACGTGATCAAGCTTCGCTTTGGACTTTATGACGGCAGAACCCGTACGCTGGAGGAGGTTGGCAAGGAGTTTGATATTACGCGTGAGCGTATTCGTCAGATTGAGGCTAAGGCACTCCGTAAGCTTCGCCATCCGAGCCGTGCAAGACACCTGAAGGGCTTTTTGGACTGATTTTTTGTAAAATTGCTCCAAAATGGATTTGTGTGTTTTTGACAAAGCGCCGATTTTTTGGGGATAAATGCCAAAAAACAAACAATCCTCTTGTTTAAGATGCATATTTTTTGGTAGCAAGAAGGACCTTCCTTTTGCGTGAAAGCGAGGGGAGCGCGCTTGGTCACAAAAAATTCACTTGACACGAGACTTTTTTTGGAGTAAAATATATTGGATTTATTTATATTATTTAAAGGCGCTCCCGGATTCTTCGGATGCGGCAATTCGCGGCGATGCCGATATCCTGTCCCGATAGCTTCTGTGGCCGTAGAAATGGAGATTTGATTCATGAACAAGAAACTGATTGTGTTGGCACTTTGCATTCTTATGCTGCTCAGTCTTTGCCTGACCGCGTGCGGTGATAAGGGCGGAGAGGAGACGGCATCCTCCAAGGCGACGCTTACCATGCTCGTGATCTCGGAGAGTAAGGTGAATTATACCGAAAAAGAGCTTGCGGCTATGAGTGCCGAGGAAAGAGCCAAAGCCGAGCAGACCAAGGCTCAGTACGATGCGGTGGCCGAAAAGATCAACAAGCAGACCAAGGCAAAGTACAACACGGCGCTGAACATCCTTTACTATACCGCTGATGAGTATTATGATGCTCTGGAGACCAAGCTTGTAAATACCGAAAAGAAGATGGACGATCTGGCAACGGCAACCAAGGCCTATAAGGCGCTTGTCAGAGAGCAGAAGAAGCTTGGTGTTACCGATGAGGTTGAGCTCTATCACCTGTTTGGTGAGAGATATCCCGCTTTGCTTCCTTACATAACCGTTCCTGCGGCTCTTGTTGAGAAAAACGAGGAGGAAGAGCTGGACGAGGATGTATATCCCGAGGTTGACGTCGACCAGGTGGACATCCTGTTCCTCGGTGATTATGATAAGTACATTGAGTACATCGATGCCGGTTGGCTTTCCAAGCTGAATGACCAGCTCAACAGCTCGGCCAAGAAACTGACCTCTTACGTATATCCGGCTTTTCTGGATGCGGTTAAGATCAACAAGGGTTATTATGCCATCCCGAACAATACCGTTATCGGTGAATATACCTCTCTCCTTGTCAACAAGGAGCTTTGCGACAAGTATTCCGATGTGACACAGATCACCTCGCTGGCAACGGCACTTGACCTCATTGAGACGGTTGCCAAGTATGAGAAGGATTACGATCCGGTTTGGGCCGATAGCTATGCAGGCATGACCAACGTTCACTACTGGTCGGTGGATTACACCGAGGAGACGGTGGACGGCCGTGTTTCGCGTGAGTTTACCATCGATCCCACCAAGTTCTCGGTGCTGGGTGCTATGTACCGTCCGAACTATACCTCGCTTACCTCCGACCCGCTGATGTTCTCCTTCGGTAACCTGATGGCTGACGAGGTTTACATCGAGCAGCTTGTGGCTCTTAAGACCATTGAGCTTGGCGGCTACCGCGGTGAGGCAGGCTCCGATAAGGACTTTGCCGTTGGTGTTATCAAGGGTACCGGTGAGGAGATCGCCGCTTACGAGGATGAGTATTATAACGTAATTCTTGAGTATCCCGTAGCAACACAGAACGACCTTTTCGGTAGTATGTTTGCCGTAGCAAGCTATACCAGCAACCTGACCCGCTCGATGGATATCATCACCTACCTCAACACCGACTCGGATTTCCGCAACCTGTTCCAGTACGGTATTGAGGACGAAAACTATACGCTTGACTCCAACGATTGCGCCGTCAGAACCGAAACCAACCTTTATAATATGGACATTTATAAGACGGGTAACATTTTTGTGGCTTACCCCGACGCCGATAGAGGAATGACCTACCAGACGCTGGAGAATGCCAAGAAGCAGGACCTTGAGGTGGTAACCAATCCTACGATGGGCTTTGTGGTGGAGTCGGCAGATCTTCCCGATCTTGCCAACATCAAGACGGTTCTCAAGGCTTCGACCGAGTTTGAGGCAAAGATCAACGCTTGCAAGACGGTAGAGGAGCTCAGAGCAACGCTTCAGAGCTGCAACGCCGAGATCCAGGGCGGTATTTATAAGGCCGCCATTTCCCAGAAGGCTATGTACAGTACGATGACGGGTGATTCCAACTTCTCGATCTATGCGCTGTACACCAAGTGGGCAAAGGCCATGGGCTATATCAGCTAAGAGATAAAGAAAAACACGAGGCTGTTGCGGTTTTAGGCAACGGCCTCGTTCTTATAAAGGAGAAGAACTTGAAATATACACATTTGATCTGGGACTTCAACGGAACGGTGCTCGATGACGTTGCGGTAGGCATTGAGTCGGCAAATGCGCTTCTTAAGCGGTGTGAGCTTGCACCAATTCCGTCTGCAGACGCGTATCGCGCGCTTTTTGGCTTTCCGATCCGCACGTATTATGAGCGGCTTGGTATTGATTTTTCCAAAACGCCCTTTGAGATGCTTGCACCGATCTGGGTGGAGGAATACCTTTCACGTGCTGATCGCGCCGAGCTGAATATTGGTGTCCGCGAGACCATATCGAGAGTGAAGGCGCTTGGAATTCCTCAGATCCTTCTTTCGGCCACGGAGATCGGGATGCTGAAAAAACAGCTTTCGGCGCTGGAGATTGAGAATTGCTTTGACGAAATTCTGGGCCTTGATAATATCCACGCCGCGAGTAAGGAAAAACTGGCGCAGGAATGGTGCCTGGCGCATCCGTCGGCAAAGCCTCTGTTTTTAGGAGATACCGACCACGATTTTGAGGTCGCCACAGCGGCGGAGCAGGATTGCGTACTGTTTTCGGGCGGCCACCAGGCAAAAGCCAAACTGGAGAGGACAGGGGCTCCGGTTATCGAGCGTATTTCGGATGTCCTTTCCTATCTTACTTAAAAAATATTTTCCGCAGAGAACTTTTCCAACTGTCGGATTTCCTCTAGGGCGGCGCGAAGAAGCGCCGCCGTTTTCTCATATTCTACCCACTCGCCGTGCTCGTTATATATAAGAAGGGAAGATATCAAGTTGCTGACTGTATCGATCTTGAGGTGCGAGATCGACACCTGAATGTGCTTTTTCTCCTTTTCCCATTTTATCTGCACCCCTTCAAGCTCAGCCCGGGTTTGAGGTGATGAAGACGGTTCCGCATACGCAAGCACTGTGACCATTTCGTCCACAACGCGGTTTATATATATGGAATTGTTTATGACAGAAAGAATCATAACCAAAACCAAAAGAAGGGTGATGGCAAAGGACCTCATCGGGCAAGATCGCTCCTTTTAATGATGTTGCTTTTTCCGGAATCGTCGAGGGTCATAAGAAATACCTCGTCAAGTGTCGTGTTGTGCTTGCTTAGCGTTTTTGTCAGCCAGGCTTCGGTTTTGTCTGTGCTCTTTAGCCCGTGTCGGTCGATCCTTCCGTCTGATATCAGAATGTGGCAGATTCCCCGCTCCTTTGGCGAAAGTCCAAGATCCTCAAAGGTGGGCTGAGAATAAAGCCGCTTGGGGAGTACGGTCATCTTTCCGTTTTGCTCGATGATGGCGTATTCCACCTCGCCAATGTCACTCATTCCTTGCTGCCGAAGCTCACTGAACAACTCGTCGATCGAGATCCGATTTTTCAGCATTTCCTTCTGGTCGATTCGCCCCCTTCGGATAAGAACGGAGGGACGGGCAGATAAAATGTTTTTGAAAAACCGAACCTTGGTCAGTAGCAGCGACATCGTCACCTCAAAGGCCGTGATCGTGATGATCGGCAGAATGGCGTAGATCAGAGGGATGGATTGATCGGTGATGGGCAGGGAGGCAATATCGGAGAGAAGAATGGTGCTGACAAGCTCAGATACCTCAAGCTCGCCCAATTGCCTTTTTCCCATAAGACGCATAATCGATATGAGAAAAATATAGATGAGTACGGTTCTTATGAGTAGTGTGGTCATTTGGCTCCTCGTTTGGCTTGGAATTGGAAATAGTTTGCTCAAAAAAGGCGTATTTCATACAAAAAAAGACAATCGTAATATTTTTGTTGAAAAAACGAAATTTTTTCTTCAAAACCCCTTGACAAAGGGGAATGAAAGTAGTATAATAGCAAAGCTGTCCAAAAGCGGTCGAGAGCAAGAGGAAAAAGATGAAAAAAAGAAAAACTTTTTTCAAAAAACCCCTTGACAAGGCCGAATGGAAGTGATATAATAGTCAGGCTCACCGCGCGAGTGGG
>JAGAUC010000251.1 GCA_017621015.1 Clostridia bacterium
CCTTTTTAAAGGCTTGCGGGGTATGGGGCAGAGCCCCGCGTTCCTCCCCGATAAATCAAAATTTGAAAAACATCTTGATTTATTTTAAAAATCAAGGTATAATGTAAATTAGGTAAATAGCGAAAATTGAAAAAGGGGGACGGGGAGCATTCCTCGAACAACGGTATGGAACGCGTTTCAAAGGAAAATTACTATCTGGACATTGCGCAGACGGTGGCGGAGCGCAGCACGTGTCTTCGCCGCAAATTCGGCTCGATCATTGTCAAGAACGATGTCATTGTGTCCACGGGCTATAACGGCGCGCCGCGCGGCCGCAAGAATTGCAGCGACCTTGGCGAGTGCTTCCGCGAGAAGCTGGGCATTCCGCGTGGTGAGCGCTACGAGCTTTGTCGCTCGGTGCATTCCGAGCAGAACGCCATCATTGCCGCCCCGCGTGACCAAATGCTGGGCTCTACGCTGTATATGGTGTGCGTTTCGCCCGAGGACGGCTCGGTACAGGCGGGCACGGGCAACTGCATGATGTGCAAGCGCGTCATTCTCAACGCCGGCATTTCGACGGTGGTCATTCGTGATGACAAGGAGAATTTCCGCGTCATCAACGTGGCCGACTGGATCGAGGACGACGATTCGCTCAGCGGAAAATTCGGTTACTGATATGCAAACGCTGGAAATAACCAAGTCGGAGGGTCTCGGGACCGCGATCGAGCGGCCGCTGACCGTCTGCTTTGTGTGCACGGGCAATACTTGCCGCTCTCCGATGGCGGCGGCGATGCTCAACGATAAAACACGAATTCCGCCCGTCTGCTCGATGGGCGACATCGAAAGGCTGCTGAACACCAAAAAGATCCGCGCCACCTCGGCAGGTCTGTTTGCCACGGGCGCGCCGATCGCCCCCAATGCCATAGAGGCGCTGGAGAGAGCGGGCGTGCGCTCGCTGCCTGACAACCCGTATCGGGAGCACATCTCGCGCACGCTTGACATCGACACGGTGGAGGCGTGTGACCTCATCATCGGGATGACGGGCACGCACGTGATGCACCTGATGGCGGCCTTTCCCGCCTACGCAAGCAAGATCTGCGGGATGCCCGCGGATATTCCCGATCCCTACGGCGGCGACGGTGCGGTGTATGACGCTTGCCTTGCCGCCATCGCGCAGGGCCTTAGCGAGATGTTTTTCGCGGAGGACGCACATGAAAACAACAATTCTTGAGGCGGCGTACCTGCCGGACGTTGCCGAGCTGGAACGGCTTTGCTTTGTCCATCCGTGGAGTGAGGCGGCGTTGGCACATCTGCTGAAGGAGCCGCATTTCGGCGTGGTGGCCGTGGAGGAGGGCAGGGCGCTTGCCTACGCAGGGCTTTCGGTCGCTTTGGACGAGGGCGAGATCACCAACGTAGCCACGCATCCACAGCATCGCCGTCTGGGCCTTGCGCGCGCGGTGCTGACGGCGCTCCTTTCGGAGGCCAAGGCGCGCGGCCTGTGCCGCATAACGCTTGAGGTGCGCGTGTCCAATACCGCCGCAAGAGAGCTCTACGCCTCGCTCGGCTTTACTCCCTGCGGTACACGCAAAGGCTTCTACTCAGCCCCCCGCGAGGACGCGCTGATTTTGGAGAAAACAATAAACTGAAGTTTGTCGAAGGGGGACGTGGGGCTCTGCCCCAAACCCCGCCACCTTTAAAAAGGTGGACCAAAC
>JAGAUC010000252.1 GCA_017621015.1 Clostridia bacterium
GTCTTGAAAACCGTTTGCCCTCTGGGCACGTGGGTTCGAATCCCACACTCTCCGCCAAAAGACCCGAGAGCCTATGCTCTCGGGTCTTTTTTATTCTTCAAACTTGATGACCTGCTTTTTGGCGTCCGATTCGAAGGCCGCCTCGATCACGCGCATCACGCGGAGCATCTGCCCGTGCGTGACGATCTGCTCCTCTCTTCCCTCGATCGCCGCGCAGAAATTGCGATAATAATCGTGGGGGTCGGACTCGGGAAGTGCGATCTCAAAGCTCTTGGTCGTAACCTCGTCGCGAGGCGCCATGGTCTTGGTAAGACCGGCCGCCGCCTGAATGGGCGTAACGTCCTTCTCATCCCAACCAAAGCACTCCACCACCTGGCAGGGCTTTCCCCAATCGGGAATGAGCGCCGTACCGTGCTTTCCCTGCATATAGAAGCGAGGAAGCGTAATGAAATTATAGGTTCCGATCTCAATATAGGCGCGTGCGCCGTTTTCAAAGCACATGGTCAGCTTAAAGCCGTCGTCCACCTCGTTGGTGGTGATGTGGTCAAACTGACAGAACAGCGACTCCAGCTTGACGTCCCTAAACAGCATCAGCATCTGGTCGATCATATGCACGCCCCAGTCGTACAGCATACCGCCGCCGTACTTCTTGATGCCGCGCCAGTCACCCGGCACGCCGCGCGAGCCGTGAACGCGCGATTCGATGTTCAGCACCTCGCCAACGGTCTGCTTTTCAAACAGCTCCTTCATCACCAGATAATCGGCGTCCCATCGACGGTTCTGATGCACCGAAAACCTAACACCGCATCTCTTGGATGCCGCGATCATTCGTTCCAGCGATGCCACCGAAAGCGTGACCGGCTTTTCCGAGATCACGTGCTTCCCCGCCTCCATACAGGCGATGGCAAGGCTTTCGTGCACGTCATTCGGCGTAGCAACGGTAACGATCTCTATGCTTTTATCTGCCAAAAACTCCTCTAGCGTTCGGTAGGCCTTAACACCACGCTTTTGCTCGGCAAAAACATTTCGAGATTCCTTGATATCATGTACGGCGATCACATCCAGAACGTCGCCTGCCTGCGCGCGTCGGACGTGCCAATCCCCCATACCGCCATTTCCGATCACACCAAATCCGTGTTTCATAGTTACCTCTTTTCCGCCCCTTACAAGCAATAGGGCTTGGACTCTGTTGGAATTATACCACTTTTTCGGGTTTTGTCAAGAGCATATCCCTTTTTTAGAAAAAATAGACCTTTGCAGAGCATTTTTCGTCCAAATTTGTTATACCTTTATTAAAAAAACATTAAAATTGCCATTTTTATTGTTGACAATTCCCATATAGATATGCTAGAATATAAATAAGAGTATGCCTTTTTGGCACCTCGGCTCTCCAAAAAAATAAAATTGAGGAAAAAACCATGTCCGGATTTCTCGAAAAACTGAAATACCGTAAGCTTGTTCTGTTCGCCATTGACGCTGTCGCATCGGTAACCCTCGCTCTCCTGTTCTGGCTTTTGTTTGACCATAACAGCACGCATCTGTGGGGGGTGTTTCTCCTATTTGCCTGCATTTACGCCGTTCGTTTGCTTGGCGGAATCTATCGGCAGGTGGTTCGCTATTTGTCGATCGGTGCGTATCTGAGAACGGTCTTGGCGGATTTTTTGGGCGGATTGCTCTATCTGCTTGTCTCCCATGCGCTTCCCTACCAATCGCTTCGCCTCTCGCTCTGGGAATCCACAGCGATGGCAGCCTGCGCTTGCCTGCTCTCGCTTTGCGAAAGATTTTTGTATCAATATGGATATCGCTACTTTTCGCGAACAAAGGGCGAAAAGAATGCTACGGCTTCCGAGGTAGAAAAACACAAATGTGCCATCATCGGCGCCGGAACCAACGGCTACTTTGTGGCCGATGAGCTGAGCACCTCCAAGGACTCGATCTACCAGCCCTGCTGCTTTGTGGACGATGACAAGGAAAAGATTGGTCAAAGGATCAACGGCCTTAGTGTATACTCACCCCAAAAGGCAACCGAGATCATGAAAAAGCTTGGGGTTACTCATGTCATCGTGGCACTTCCCGAGCGCTCGGCTGTCCGCAGGCAGGAGCTCTTTGACATTTACTCCAAGCGCGGCTTCAAGGTTTTGATCTACGAGCTTCCCTTCTCAGAGGAAAGCACAAATCCCCTTGCCGCCTACGATGTGAACAAAAAGCCTGTCGTCCGTGAATTCAAGATCGAGGACCTTCTGTTTCGCGATCCCATTCAGATCAACAGCCAGAAAACCGGCGGCTTCTATCGGAACAAGACCATTCTGATCACGGGTGGTGGTGGCTCGATCGGCAGTGAGATCTGCCGTCAGCTTGCCAAGTTTGAGCCCAAAAAGCTGATCGTTCTGGATATTTACGAAAACAACGCCTATGATATTCAGCAGGAGCTTAAGCTAAAATACGGCGCAGAGCTGGATCTTCAGGTGGAGATCGCGTCGGTGCGTGAGCCGGAGCGCATAGACGAGGTCATGGCTACATACCACCCCGACATCGTTATTCATGCTGCCGCGCACAAGCACGTGCCGCTTATGGAGCACAACTGCGCCGAGGCCATCAAAAACAACATCTTCGGCACGCTTCACGTAGCAACTGCCGCCGAAAAGCACGGCGTTAAAAAGTTTATTATGATCTCGACCGACAAGGCGGTCAACCCCACCAA
>JAGAUC010000253.1 GCA_017621015.1 Clostridia bacterium
CATTCTGTACCAAAAATGTGAGGGCAACGGCTTTTCGGTGGAGCGGACGACGGCGGCGGAATTTCCGCTGGTCTGCGAGCCGCGGATCACGAGCGGCATCGAGGTTGCTGCCAAGCAGCCCTCGGAGATACGGTGCGTGTTTGCCGGATTTTTATACCCGAATATACGGGACGCCAGGTATACGCTGGAGCTTTTTTCCGCCTTTACCGATCCGAACATTCGCCTTTACGTGCTGGGAACCGGGCAGGAGGCGCTTTTGGATGAATACGCAAGCGGCGCTCTCGCGGGACGCCTGGTGCGTCTGGGCGCGGTATCTTCGGCAGAAAGCGCGGCTTGGATGGATAGCGCCGACGTTTTGGTGAACATCGGAAACTCGGTGACCAACCAGGTGCCGAGTAAGATCTTTGATTATATCAGCCGCGGAAAATGCATTTTGAACACCTGTAAGAGCGAGGCATGCCCGACGCTGGCGTATATGAACCGATACGCGTTGGCCGTAAACGTGATTGAGCGGCTTCCTCTTGCCTCCGAGATTGCGGAGCGTGTGCAAGAGAATTTGACGGAAAAAAGCGGCTTGACCGTTCCGTTTTCCGAGATCGAGCAGGTGTTTGAGGCCTGCACGCCGCCATATGTGGCTGAGCAAATAACAACCGCCTTGAGTTAAGGAGGAAAAATATGAATCAAACAGTGGGTATAATGACCAGCGAGGAGTCCTTTTTGAACAACTACGGTGCGGCGCTGCAGGGCTATGCTCTGCAACGGGTGATCCGTGAGCTCGGTTATCAGCCGGAGATCATTCGCTACAACGGGTACGGTCCCAAGCGCCGCTTCGGCAAAATCAAGGATCTCGTTAAGAAAATACTGAAAATAAGACGCGGCACGCTGACCGAGGAGCAAAAAAAGCGAAATCGGGCACTGGCGGACATTCAAAAGGCGCATCAAAGCGAGATCGAGGAGGGGCGCGAGTATTTCCGAGCCTTCCAGAAGGAGACCATGACGTTTTACTCAGACGAACGGATGACGTGGGAGACGTTGAGCAAGCGGCCGCCGCTATTCGATATGTATGTGTGCGGCAGCGACCAGATCTGGAATCCGATTTTTCACGGAGGAATCTGTGACAGAGGGTATTTCCTGGATTTCGCCCCCGAGGGGAAAAAGCGCATTGCCTATGCGCCAAGCCTGGGAACGGATAGCTTGCCCGAAAGCTGCAAGGCGGAAATGCGTCAGCTCATTGATAAGATGAGTGCCGTTTCGGTTCGCGAGCAACGTGGTGCCGAGCTTCTGGAGGAGCTTACGGGACGGGATATCCGCGCGGTTTTGGATCCGACCCTGCTTCTGGACGGTGCGCAGTGGGCGGAGATCGCCAGACGCCCCGAAGGGCTGCCTGAAAAATACATACTGTGCTATCGCTTTTCCGACAACGAGCAAACGCCGCTTGCGGTGAAGACCCTGTCGGAAAAAACGGGCTTGCCGGTGGTGTCTCTTCCGCTTTCACCTATTGCGATGGAGGATCCCTTTATCAACATTTACAAGGCGGGACCGCGCGAGTTTATCGGCTTGATCGAGGGCGCGGAGCTGGTATGCACGGATTCCTTCCACGCTACGGTTTTTTCCTATTTGATGAATACGCCCTGCCTGACCTTCCGCAGAGAGTCTTACGGAGGCAATCAAAATTCCATGAATTCGCGCGTTGTGAATTTGCTGCAGCTTCTTGAGAGGACCGACCGATTGGTTTGCCGTGAGGAGGACGTAGATTACCAAACGCTTTTCGTGGCGGATTACGCGGCAGGCAAGAGAAACGTGGAGGCGCTGAGACAGGAGTCGCTGAGCTTCCTGAAAAAGGCACTGGGGGAGCAGCCATGACGATAAAGGATATTTGTGATATTGAAACAAAATGTACGGGCTGCAGTGCCTGTGCGGCGGCGTGCCCGACGGGCGCCATTCGGATGACGGAAAACCAGA
>JAGAUC010000254.1 GCA_017621015.1 Clostridia bacterium
GATTCAAGGGGATGACGGCAATCAGATGTACGTTCGTTTCTCGGCCTATGCGGATGGAACGGATATGAGCGAGAAGTGGGACGCGGAGCGTAATTTTATGGGCATCGCGTTTGCCTACGAAACGCCCACCGAAAAAGAACAGTACCAGTGGATCTCGCTGGCCGATATCTCGCTCGGTCACTACGCGGAGGAGGGGAGCGAGGACAAGTATCTGTTCTTCGTCGGAAACGGAACGGGAGAGGACAACCGTTCCAATGCGCTCACGCTTGACGCGGAGGGCGTGATGTGGCTTCTGAAGGATCTTCTGATTGGTGAAGGTCGGGTATCGGTGGCTGAAACGTTTAATTCGTTTGAAAAACGGTTTAAAGCGGCCGAGAAAAAGGAAGCGGATTTTGAAAAAAGCTTTTGGTGGAATGTGGACACCCACGTGGGGGCGATCAGTCCGTCCATTTCAACAAGTCTTTCCGACAATGTTACGCAAATCAGTCCGCAAACGGTGGTGTTTAGCATCCCGATGATTAACGCGGGCTCGCTGTATGTGGACTTTGATTCCTATATATACCTCGATACAAAGATAGATCGTGATAGAGTATATGTGGTTACTGTCAATATTGAAATCTACGTGAACAATATACCGATAGAAACGTATACTCACGAATTTAAAGATTGGGGATTTGGGGAAGACACAAAGCATTTTAGACAGCTGCTTCATGTTGATGTCGGCGACAGTTTAACTTTAAAGGCGACAGCATCACGGGTGCTTGTGGGAGACGATTATGTCTATACGGGTGATGCCGTTAAGTTTTCCATAAACAACATCCGTTTTTTTGCCAACATCATCACAGCACACACATATCAAACCTTGGAGGTAGAAGCATGAAGATCCTGACATTTTTGAATGGCAAAGGTCTGATCTGCGGCAGAGACCCCAAGCGCATCGAATGTGACAGAGGCGGAATTCTCAAGATCGGAGACACCGAGATCGAGGTTTCCGTGGGTGGAGACTCCATTCTGCCCGTCCTCTTCCACGGTGCTACGGTGCGTCACTCTGCGACGTTTACGGACGAGCATGGAGAGGTCTTCGACCTCGGTACGGTTGAAGTGAAAAACGGCAGGATCACCTCACCGCACCCGTTTGCCGTGGAGATCGCGGAGCTTCGAAGCAGAATCGACGTTCTCGAAAAGAAAAATTCGGAGCTTCAGGCAAAGACCGAGGAGCTCAGCCACATCTTTGATACCAACTCGCTCAATTTTTTGATAGGATAGGAGAAAAACAAATGAAAAGAATTCTTGTACTTATGCTTTGCGTGGTCCTTCTTTGCGTGTTGCCCATTTCCATCTTTGCGACAGGCTCTGCCGCGACCATCCCTATATACGTAGCGGCAATCGAAGGGGCGGATGCACCTGACGCGGAAAAATCCGAAGAACAGGTCGAGGTGGAGCTTATGACTGATAAGATCGTGAGTTACGTTCAGAGTCATTTTGAGGAGCTGACCGTTCTCGTCGGTCTCCTGGTCAGCGCGTTTTACCGTGCCAAGAAGGATTCTGCCAGCGGTAAGGTTATGGGCACGCTCAACAACAACGCCGTTGCCGTTGCGGAAAACAGCAAGGCGGCAATCGATCACGCCCTTGAAAAGATCGGTGCGGCCTCCGGTATCGTTGAGAATTACGTCGAGCAGATGAAGAACCTTCTTGAAGAGGTCCGTACAAACGAAGAGGACAAGCAGAAGATGAAGGCGGCGCTTGATACGGCGATGAAGTATGTTGAGACAGCCAAGGCCTCCAATCTCGAATTTGCGAACGAGTTTGCGGAGCTGCTGGTTCTTGCCAATATTCCCAACTCGAAGAAGGAGGAGCTTTACGCCCGTCACCGAGCTGCCGTGGCTTCTATTGCTTCGATTGAAACGGAGGCAAAGCCCGATGAAACGACCGAAGAATAATGCCCTTTATTGGCTGTTTAAGGCGCTGAGCGTTCTTGTCTCGTGCGGGTTCCCTCTGTGGGCGATCTATGAGCGGTTTCCGGTATGGGTGGGCAACCACGGGAGAACGCACTCGATAGGAACGGGCGGTATTCTTATGTTTTTTGTGGTGATCGTCACCTTCCGAAAGCAGGTTTTTGCCTTCTTTCGGGAAAAACTAAGGCTTAAGCACGCTCCGCCCGTTTTCGTTTCTTTTATCTTTATGGTGATCGGCTACGTTTTGGAATACATAAGCAAGTTCCTTACGGATATCACCTCCGTTTTTGAGGCGTGGTTTATCGGGTGCCTCATCGGCACGGCCTTGACCTTTGTGGCGGAGAACTTCTTGAGAGTCGGAGGGCTAGACAATGGCTGAGTTTGAAAAGATCGAAGTAAAGGACAAGTTTGGCGAGTTTCAAAAGAAGTATAACGCGGCCACCAAGGGTGTGGCCAAGCTTCTCGGAACAAACGTAGCCCTCTTCGTTTGCATTCTTCTTCCCGTTCTCCTCATCGGCTTTATATGGACAGATTTTGGACTCCCGACCTTCGGAATCAAATACGTTTCCGAGGGCATCGTGACGGTGGCCTTGTTCGTGATCGGTGAGATCATGATGTCCAAGATCGGCGCGGATGGCGGAAGGCTGGATCCCGATTATGTTGATGCAAAGAAGGATTTTTCTGCCCTGGTGGATCGCGTGGACGAGATGGGTACCACGCTGATGAATCTTTTTTGTGATTGGCAGATCGATCTTGAGATGGAGCACGCTATCTATACGCGGCTGCGGTCCTTGCAGATAACCAAGGCAGAGTGGGAGAACCTTAAGACGATGCCCAATAAGGAGATCAAGTCCAAGTACGGTAAACGGAAGGCCAAGGCTATCATGGACCTCAAGGATATTGAGCCCATCGAGCTGAACGAGGCTATCTTGCTTTTCAATGGTGCGAGTGGCCTTTCAAGAGGAGGTGTTCCGATATCGGGTGAAGGGTACCTTCATCAGAAGACCCACTCCCCTAAAATGGTTTTGTCGGCTATCTTTACAGGACTTGTGACGGTGTCCGTTGCCATAACGCTTACCTCGGATATCAGTCTTGCGAGAGTGGTCTATACATTCTTCAATCTTGTAGTGCTTCTTTACCGAATGGTGGTCGGTTACAATCTCGGCGCGAAGGCGTACAATAGCGTGGAGGTCGGTCAGCTGCAGGCGAAAAGCAATTATCTTCGCCAGTACATTCGCTTTGTTGAGGATAAGATATACCTCAAGATCGAGGATAAATACGGGCTTGCTAAGTGTTACGCTGACGTGAAGGAAGAGGAGACCATTGCAGAGCCTGCTGTTCCCGAAGAGTGTACCGAGGGGACGCCCATTCTTGCAGAACAAGTTTGAAAAATAAAAAGGCATTCAAAACGAATGCCTTTTTGTGTGTTTGGGTGTTTTTTAGATTTCGTGTGGAAAATCGTGTGGAAAATGGGTAAAAAACGCTTTATTTTTGATAAAAAATCGCTAATAAAAGTAAAAAATATTTCACCCTAAAACACCGATGAAGCGTTGAAAATAAAGGAATTTCCAGTATTTACAACAGCTTTTGAATATGGAGCGGATAACGGGAATCGAACCCGCGGCATCAGCTTGGGAAGCTGAGGTTTTACCATTAGACTATATCCGCGTATTTATATTATACTCGCTTTTTACCGTCTTGTCAATGGGTGACTTTTGTCGAAAGCAGAAAAAGGGCTGTTTTTTCAGCCCTTTTGCTTAATACCGAACCTTGGTCACCACAGTTTCTGAGTTATACATTTTGCATAGCTCCAGTGCCTTTTCGGTCGCCTCAAAAAAGAAAACGCATTTTTTTCCCTCGGCATTTTCAAAGGCGATGTAATACTTGTCGGCCGCGTTTTTTGAGGAAAGCGCGCTGTAAGTGATCTCAGGGGCGAAGATCTCAAGGCGTTCGTCGTGCTCACGGAAGCCAACGGGTGCGATGTGCTTGGCCGCCTTCAGCGTGATCTCGCACTGTGTTTTGTGCGTACGTGTGCCGTAATGCTTGACAAAGGTCAGCTTGCCCGATTGGATGGTATACTGATAGGAGATCTTAACGTATCGCCAGGTCAGAAAGATGATGATCCAGAGCGAAAGGGGAATGAACGCCAGAAGCGGCGCGATTATGGCGGCCGAGCCGTTGCCCACCACAAAGATGAGTGTGGCGGGATACAAAATGTAAAGAAGCAGAAGGGCAATGCGCCCAAGACGGAATTTCCCCTCCGCCTTTTGTTCCACGGTATATTCGTAGGGGGTGGTAATGTCGATCATGTCTTTTCTCCTATGCAAGATGATGCTATTATTTTAGCACACTTTTTTTGGGATTTCAAGGTGTTTGAAAAATAAAGGAAATAATCTTCACAATGTCTTGACATTTCGGCGGTCTCATATTAAAATAGTGTGGGAGAAAAGCAAGGAAGGAGACGCTATGAGATACGAGCATAGTAACATCCCCAAAAGTCCGACCTCGTTTTCGGTGCGCGATTTCGTTTCGCCAAAAACCAATTTCTATCCGGCGCTGAGCTGGGCGTGGAGCACCCCCATTACCAAGGAGGGCATCAAGGAGCGCCTTGACACCTTTGCGGCAAATAACATTCGTAAGCTCTACATTCTGCCCGAGCCGAAGGATTTCCGTCCGAACTCGATGCCGACTACGCTCGATCCGGACTATCTGACCCCCGAATATTTTGAGCTTTATCGCTTTGCGCTTGAATATGCAGAAAAGAAGGGAATGCAGCTATGGCTGTATGACGAGGGCGGCTGGCCCTCGGGCAGTGCCTGCCGTCGCGTGCTTCAGTCCAAGCCGCACCTTTACCGCAAGCAGATCATTCGCCGTGAGGTGCCGTCGCCTTACCGTCCCAATCCCGATGCACTTGCCGCCTTTTGTGAGGGTGAGCGGATCGGAGAGGGCTTTGAAAGCGACCAACCGATCATCGAGTACGCCTTCCAAAGAATTGCGGGCGAGTGGAGCGGCTACCACCCCAACATCAGCGAAGAGGAGACGGTGGACGAGTTCATCCGTCTGACGCACGAGCAATATAAGACCTACGTCGGTCATATGTTCGGCAAGAGTATGAAGGCGGTGTTCACTGACGAGCCCTGCATCGAACGTCTCGGCTACCCCGAAGGCTTCGAGGAGAAATTCAAGGAGCGCTACGGCTATGATCTCCGCGACCATCTGTCCGAGCTTGTTATCGACCAAGGCGAAGAGGTGGATGCGGCGGCCAAAAAGGTGCGCGCCGATTACTTCGACCTTCTTGCCGAGGTTTTTGCCAAAACCTATTTTTTGAAGATCCGCGATTGGTGTCACGAAAATCATCTGGAGTCGACCGGACACCTGAATTATGAGCATAAGACCTTTGACCGCCAGCAGCGCTTTTTCAGCGTGATGCGCTTGCTCCGTTGCTTCGATATGCCGGGCATCGACACCATCTGGCGGCAGATCTTTCCGGGGCAGGAGAATCATTTCTTTCCGCGCTTTGCCTCTTCGGCGGCCAACCAGATCGGCTCGCCCTACGCCATTTCGGAATCCTTTGCGATCTACGGTGCAGGACTCACGCTCGATCAGATGCGCTACGTTATGCTGTATCAAATGTCGCGCGGCATCAACGTCATCAACCTGATGTCGACCGACTATTCCTTTGAGGGACTCAACCGCAAGTCGGCGCGCCCCGCCTTCGACTCCCGTCTGCCAACTTGGCGACACCTGAAGGATTACTCGGTATATACGGCGAGAATGTCCTATCTCATGTCGATCGGACGCCCCGATAACCTATGCGCGGTCTATATGTCCATGAAGGACTACTGGGCGGGCGGCACCACGGCCGAGGCTTCGGCCGGGTCCTTTGATGACGCCGTGTTTGCGCTTGAGGCTCGCCATATTCCGTGTGACATCATCGAGGATGATTTCCTGGAAAACGCCACCGTCAAGGATGGGCGCATCGGCACGGGAACTGCCGCGTACGATACGGTAGTGATTCCCGTGAGCACCACGGTATCGCCCGAGGCGAGAGAGGTGTTGGATCGCTTCGCCGCCGCAGGCGGACGTGTCATCACCTCCGATGGGATCGGTTCGCTTGCACCGAAAGTCGACGTTGTCGGTGGAAAGTGCAACCTTGCCGCACGCCGCCTTGAGAACGGTGTTGTGTATCTGATAAATAATGAGCTTGATCGCGAGGATCGTGTAAGCATAAGCTTCCGCGAGCGCGGCAACGTATATGAGCTTGATGCGACGAACGGCAGGATCTTCGCCTTCGACGGCGCGCCCTTCACGCTGGCATCGGGAGAGGGAAAGGTCTTCCTTGTGACCGACGAGCGGCTTGAAACCGCCGAGCGCCCACGTCTCGGCAAGAAGGAAAAAACCGTCACCGAATTTGAAGTGAAGCGCGAGCGCGCCTTCGTGATCGGTGACGAGGATTTTGAGCTTCACGAGATCGACGAGCCTTACCGCACCGTAGCCCCCGGCGACCTTTGCGAGATCTATGGCAAAGAGTTCTCGGGCGAGGCGACCTATCGCATTTGCTTCGAGCTTGACGAGATCCCCGACGGTGGCATGGAGATCGACCTTGGGCGTGTGGGTTATAGCTGTGACCTTACGCTCAATGGCAATTCGCTCGGCACACTGTGCTTTGCGCCGTATCGCCTCACGGTCGGAAGCGATCCTCTTGTCAAGGGCGAAAACACGCTTCTTGTGCGCGTAGCCAACACGGCGGCCAACCAATATGTGGCGGCCACCTTCATTGACGAGCTGCCCGCCAACTTCGTCGGTCCCTATCATAAGATCGCCAAGCAGTTTGAGGGCGAGTCGCTTCCGAGCGGACTTTTCTCTCCCGTAACTCTTCGTTATTGACGGTATGAAAAAAGGGCTCATATGTTTACAAAAAGCAAATATATGAGCCTATCTTTATTTGTTCGTTTCAGAATTGGGAATTTTTCTCAGCACGTTTATGGCATCGAAAATGCTGTGGATGGGGATGAGCTCAATGCCGAGATCTCCTTTCAGTCTTTCGTAGCTTCTTTGGGGAATGACCGCACGCGTGAACCCAAGGCGTGCCGCTTCCTTGAGGCGTTGATCGAGTCCCGAGACCGCGCGGCACTCACCCGCCAGACCCAGCTCGCCGATGGCGATAAGATCGTCGGGAACGGCGCGATCGGTGATCGAGGAGATCAGCGCCAGGGCCACCGCCAGGTCCACCGCCGGCTCGTCCAGCCGCAGACCGCCGATGACGTTCAAAAAGGCGTCGTGTGTGGAGAAGTGAAGCCCGAGACGTTTTTCCAGGACCGCAGTGATCAGACACATCGTATTGTAATCAATGCCGCTGGAGGTTCGGCGCGGCGTGGCCAGCACCGATTTGGTAACCAGCGCCTGGATCTCGGCGATGATGGGGCGCGTGCCCTCCATGGTGCAGACCGCACAGGTGCCCGACATATTCTTCGGGCGATCCGACAAAAGCATTTCGGAGGGGTTTTCCACCTGCTCAAGTCCGACGTCGGTCATTTCAAACACGCCGATCTCATTGGTGGGACCGTAACGGTTTTTGATGGCGCGGATGATGCGGTAGGTCTGCTGCTTTTCTCCCTCAAAATAGAGCACGGCATCTACCATGTGCTCCAGCACCTTGGGGCCGGCAATGCTGCCTTCCTTGTTGACGTGGCCGACAAGAATGACCGAAATGCCGTCGCCCTTTGCCTTTTCAATGAAGGAGAGCGTGCATTCCTTGACCTGCGTAATGCTGCCGGGGGCCGAGGCGATGCGCTCATTGAACACGGTCTGGATGGAGTCCACAATGAGAATGTCCGGCTTTATTTTTTCTGCCTGCGAGAGAATGTTGTTTATGTTGGTTTCGGCAAGGATAAAGAGGTTGTCTCCCTTAACACCGAGACGCTTGGCGCGGAGCTTGAGCTGACCGTACGACTCCTCGCCCGAAATATACAGGACCTTTCGGTTTTGTCCGAGAATGTCCGAGATCTGCATAAGAAGCGTGGATTTTCCGATGCCGGGCTCGCCCGAAAGAAGAACCACCGAGCTGTTGACAAGGCCGCCGCCAAGCACGCGGTCAAGCTCGCCAAGGCCTGTGGCGGTGCGGATGTAGGAGGGCATTTCCATTTCTTTATAAGGGGTTGCGCGCTGCTCACCCATACGGGCGGTCAGGGCACGGCGCGGCGATATGGGCGCGTTTTTTGGCTCTTCGCCGATCACATCCTCAACAAAGCTGTTCCAAGCACCGCAGCCCGGGCACTTGCCCATCCATTTTGGGGATTTATAGGTACATTCCGAACAAACATAAACGGTTTTTAACTTCACGTTGACCTCCATGGAAGGTTTAATACGTTTATTATAACATATAAAAGGCGCGCTTTCAAGTCGGCAAAGCGGTTTTTTGCGTAATTGCCGAAAATATGGCAAGCGTCAGCTCTTGACGGTAC
>JAGAUC010000027.1 GCA_017621015.1 Clostridia bacterium
CGTTAAAGGATACGTCGTTCCACTCGTTCAGCGTAAGCGTTGCCTCACCGGCGCTATAGTAGGCGTCCACTCTTTGCGGCGTGTAGCCCGCGGGCGTGACCTGCGTGGAACCGCTGTAGGCACCAAACCGAACCGTGCAGCCCGCCTCTACCGTCGGGTAGATCCTCATGGTCACCCGAAAGCTTCTGCCAAGATCGTCCTGCGTGAAATAGTCACGCTTCAGCGAGCCGTGGAACTGCATGCCCTGACCGCCTGTGGTCTTCCACTGAAGGATCTGCGAAGCATCGATGGCCTCATCCTTATAAACGTAAGCATAGGCCTGCGTACCCGTGTAGTCCAAAAGGAAGGTGGTATAGCCATTTTCATCATATGTCGAGGTGCCGCCGTATTGACCCGAGGAAAGCACCATACCGTTATGAAGCACGCGGTTGTTGCCAAATTCGTCCTGATTGTTGATACCAACGTTCAGATAATATTGGTCAAAATTCTGCTCAAAGGTGTAGAGCGTAGGCTTGATCACAAGCGTCACCGTCTCGATTGCCCCAAGCTCCGCAAGCTCTGCCGCCTCCACGGCAACCGTGCCGCCCGCCGTCTTGACATCGGCGATCTTGGAAAGTGTCAGCGCCGAAAGGGTATTGTAGCAAAAGCTGATGTCCGGCGTGTAGTCTGCGATCGCGTAGACCTCAAGGCTGGCCGGCGCCTCCGTGCTCACGGGCAGATACAGCTTGGCAGCCGTAGCCCCTGCCAGCGCCTCGGCGGAATAGGTCAGCACGCCCACCCGATCTCCGTCGATCACGGGCGCGATATCCAAGGCAAAATGTCTTGTCGGCTCCTTGGCCGAAGCATAGGTCGACACGAGCGGACGGACCGCCGCGCGTCCCTCGACGGTAAATCGCGTGACCGGCGTCTCCTCGCCCCCAACGCCCATCAGCGTCTTGGCGCCCTCGGTCAGCGTGACCGAATACGTGCATCCGGCCACAAAGCCCTTTGTGGTAAAGGCAAATATCTTACCCTCGCCGTCCGTCGCTCCCCAGCTTCCCTTCACCCTCTCGCCCGTGGTCTCGTTGACCACCGCGATGCCGTCGGCCAGGGTAGACAGCTTCATCGCCTTATCAAAGGCAACGGTAATATCCGAAAGAACGCTCACGTTCTCGGCGTTCGCCGCAGGCGATACCGCCGTCACGTTCGGAATGTTCTCGTTGACCCAAGGATCGTCCTGCTCAAGGTCACCCGCGGCAAATTCGACCGCCGCCGTGTTGGTCGTGATCAATGCCGGACGAAGCGCGGAGTCGCTCTCCTTGGCGGCCAACACCATGGTCGGCGTGCACTCGGTGACCGTAACGTCATCGATCCATGCAAAGAAGTGCCACGTAGTCCACGGGAAAGTAATGGACAAAAGACCTGCCTGTGCGGCAACCATCTCCTCGGTCACCGTCACAAAGTGAGTCACCTCACGCCACTGCCCCGCCTTAATGCCCAGACGGAGATTTGGCACAGCGCTTGTGCTGTCAAAGCTCGAGACAGGACCCGTGAAGGTGCCGAACTTATCGCTACCACCCTCGCCCTTGTTCGCGCTGTTGACCAGCACCGTAAGACCGCCGTTCTTCTCGGCCTTGACACGGAAGGTAATGCGGAAGGAGCGACCGACGTCCTTTGCGGTAAACGCGCTGTCCTTAAAGGAGTTGTAAAGCTTGACGGATTCCGAAATGCCGTACACGCGAAGAGCCTTGGAGCCCTCCTCGGTCACCAGATCCATATACTGCGGATTGGCACCGCCAAGGCGTGCAATGTAATCGGAGTAGATGCGGTTATCAAGTTCATTGCGGCCGTCGGTGATCCTGCCGTTTGCGGCCAACACCGTAACCGTAGCCCCCGTGGAATCGGTGCCGGTCAGCGCCGTTCCGATCGTGTACTCCTCAAAATCGTTATGGTAAATATAGGGATCCTCCACCGACGCCGCATGAGAGACAACGGCAAGCGTTACGTAGTCGCCCGAGGTCTCCTTAGAAAGCGCGGAGAGGTCCAGCGAGATCTGCTCACTCTCAAAGGTGTCAAACGTGCCAAGCAGGATCTTGTCTGCCCAGACACTCGAGGCCGTCAGCGTGTTGTAGGTAAGTGCCGCCTCATCTACCTTATAAGCAGGGAGCGCATAGACCGAAATGCTTGTGCCCGCATCGGGCTTGCCGTAGGTGGTAAGCGCCACGCTCGTGGCCGTCGCAAGGCTGGCCGTGGGATAGGAAAGAAGCGCGATGCTTCCTCCCTCGACCACAAGCTGCTCGGCATTACCAAAGCTCTTGTCGGGCGCGAGCGAGGAAACGTAGGTATCCGCCACAGCGTAAAGCGCATACGTACCGGCCGTTGTGAAGTTCACCGAGCTTTGCTCGGCCAAGGGTACACCATTTTTGGAAACAATGCCCTCGGTCGCGGTAACGGTATAGGTGGTGCCCGCCTTCAGACCGTCGGTCACAAAGGTATACAGGGTATCGTTCTGTGAGGCGACCCAATCGCCGCCGATGCGCTTGCCACTCGCATCTCTCACGACCATGCCGTAGCTTACGCTTTCGGGCGAGACCGCGTCGGCAAATTTGACCTGGATCTTCTGTTCACGCTCGTAGCCATCTACGGCCTGACCGTAAATGGTGTAAGGGCCAACGATCCACTCACCCGAGACGGGAACGCCCGTCGAACCACTCACAGGCGTCATCCAAAGCACTCTTGGCGCACGCGCCGCGTCGGGCTTCAGATGCACGTCAAAAAATCCGATCATCGCCGAAAGACGCTCATAGCCGTACTCATCGTCATAGCCGATGGGATATGTGTGATCCTGATCCATCATCGGGATCATAAGGTACGGCACGTCCACCACGCCCTCGTAATAGTCCTCGTGCTGCTCATAATAATCGTAGCTGTTGTACTCGTCACGCACACCGTCCGACACCACCATCGGTACCATTTCGCGGTTGGTGTACTGACCGGTGCCAAAGAAGTTGGTCACGCCACTTCCCGCCGCCACGTAAGCACACGCCACGTCGGAATCGATCTCGGTCACGCCGTCTGCCGCGGTCTTGAAGGGCTGAACGATGGCCTGAAGACGGTTTTCGGGTGTCTTGGACTTGGCATCCGTGCCCTCGAGGAAAATGTCACCAAAGCAGACCTTGGTGTTGTAGCCCGAAATGGTGCACTGAATGTCCTCGTTGTTCTTGGTGGCGAGCATGGCCGTAGCAATGGTAGCCTTGGAGATGCCCGCAATGCCGATCTGCTCACTGCTGTAGCCAAGCGCGTCGGCATAGTAGCGCGCGCAACGCACGGCGGCACGGCCGTTGTTGTAGTTATCGTAATGGTTGCCGTACCCAAAGGTGGCATCGTACTGGAATTGCTTTAAGAAGGGGTAGAAGGAGTGATCGTAAAGCGCGGTGGCGTATCCGTTCAGCGCAAAGCCCATCAGCGTTACGTGACGGTAGTCCTGCGCGTTGGCCGCCAGCTCACGGACCTGGTTGGTGCCCTCCTGAATGTAAAGGGGCGCCTTGTAGCCGTCCTTCGGCTGAGAAGGATACATAATATTCATCGAATACTTGTAGTCAATGGGAAGGTCCGTGTTCTTGGCCTTGGCCTTGGCGACCAGTTCCTCCACCGAGGCAACCTTGCCAATGCCGTGCTTATCCTGCGTGCCGCCGGCAATGTTGGCGTTCCACACCTCCACAAACTTCTCCATAACGCCGTTGGCGCCGTAGATCGAGGGGTCGTAATACCAGATGTCCCTGGCCAGACGGAAGCCCTCGGGTACAAAGTACATCTCCGTGGTCGAGACCGAGATCACACCCCCGTCCTCGTCCACAAGCTCCGCACGCAGAGCACTGCCCGCGCTGAACAGCTTGTGAACCGACACAAGACTGAGCTCCAGGTGCGGCGTGATGGCGCTGGCCTGATTCTTGTAGTCAAGAACAACGACCACGTAGCCCTCCTCGATATAATCGGTCAGGATGGAAACGTCACTCTCGGTACCGATCCGCTCGTGGCAGTTATGATTGATGATATAAACGAGAATGCTTTTGGACGCATAATGCGTAGTGGTCTCGCCCTTTTGGTTTGTGCCAAAGCCACCGCCAAACGTCGCATCGCCGCCATTGCTCGCGGTCAAGGCCTTGGGGGCCGCCCCCTCGGTCACAGCGCCCGTGGCACTGTCCACATACGTTACGTGGTCGATCTCGGAAAGGCCGTAACGAACAACAGGGGTCGTTCCCTCAATGCTCTTGTCATAGTAGATCGCCATCTCCACAACAGGGTCGGGATAGCGCGTGTCCACCGTCGCCACACTCACCTTGGAGTTGGCCGCAGAGGAGGCCTGCGTCTCATAATCGGCAAGCAAGACCTGATCCTTCACGCTCTTAACAAGATACTCGCTGAGCGCATCATAGATCATGACGCCGTTTTCGTCCGCACTCATCGTCCCGCGATAATCCGCCTCACCGCCATAGGCGGCAAGCGCGCCCATCGGCAGTGCACCAAGCAGCATCAGCACCGAGAGCACAAACGAGATCAGCGAAAACCATTTCCTATTTTTCATTCCCTTTCTCCTTTTACAGATGAAATTTGTGGTATTTTTTGTAGATTTGTGGTGTTTTCCGACTTTTTAGACCAAAAAACGTTTAAAATTGTTTAATTTGCACATAATGATACCTTATTTTATCATTTTCCCGTCCGTTTGTCAAGCACCATTCCTTCTATAATTTGAGGTTTGTCGATGAGATATCGTCTGCTGGGGATACGGTCGCTTTTTGAAAAAAGCTCCGCAAA
>JAGAUC010000255.1 GCA_017621015.1 Clostridia bacterium
GAATGTTGTCCTTGAGCTTTTCGGCAATCTTTCGTGCACGTCCGTACGCCTTTTCCTCGTGAACGATAAAGGAAAGCGCATCCACCTGCTCGCCATTGAGAAGAAAGTCCAGCTTGACAAGCTTGCTGGGCTCATAGCCCTTCATTTCGTAGTCCAGCGACGCGTAACCGCGCGAGCGGCTCTTGAGAGCGTCGAAAAAGTCGTAAATGATCTCGTTGAGCGGCAGATCGTAGTGAAGCTCCACGCGCTCGGTGTCAATATACTTCATATCCTTAAAGGTGCCGCGCCGATCCTGGCAAAGATCCATAAGGCCACCCACAAACTCGGTGGGCGTGATGATGCTGGCCGCCACGATGGGCTCGCAAGCCACCTCGATGCTGTCCGCCGCAGGATAATTGGACGGATTGTCGATGCGCACCATCTCGCCGTCGCGCTTGGTGATCTCATAGATAACGCTGGGCGCGGTGGTGATAAGATCCAGGTTGAACTCGCGCTCAAGGCGCTCCTCAATGATCTCCATATGAAGCAGCCCCAAAAAGCCGCAACGGAAGCCAAAGCCAAGAGCGATCGAGGTCTCGGGCTCAAACAGAAGTGCCGCGTCATTGAGGCGAAGCTTTTCCAGAGCGTCGCGCAGATCCCCGTAGCGCGCGCCGTCGGCCGGGTAAATGCCCGCATACACCATCGGCTGTACCGCCTTGAAGCCGGGCAGCATCTCGGAGGTGGGGTTGTCGGCAAGGGTGATCGTATCGCCTACACGCGTATCGCCGATGCTCTTGATCGAGGCGGTGATGTAGCCAACCTCGCCCGCGCGGAGCGAATCACACTTGGCAAGACCAAACGCATCCAGCTTGCCCACGTCGACCACGTCAAAGGTCTTGCCGTTGCTCATCATCAAAATTTTGTCGCCGCTCTTTACCGAGCCGTCCACCACCTTGACGTAGACCACTACGCCGAGATAGCTGTCGTAGTACGAGTCAAAGATCAGACATTTGAAGGGCGCATCCTCGTCCCCCTCGGGCGCAGGAATGTCCGAAACGATCCGCTCCAGTACATCACCAATATTAAGACCGGTCTTGGCCGAGACCGCCGGGCAGTCCTCGGCGGGAATGCCGATGACGTCCTCGATCTCCGCACGCACCTTGTCCACGTTGGCGGACGGAAGGTCGATCTTGTTGATAACGGGAACGATCTCAAGGTTAGAATCGACCGCGAGATAGGCATTGGCCAGCGTCTGTGCCTCGATACCCTGTGTGGCATCCACAACCAAAAGCGCACCCTCGCAGGCGTTGAGCGAGCGCGAGACCTCATAGTTGAAGTCCACATGACCGGGGGTGTCAATGAGGTTGAGCTCGTAGGTCTCGCCGTCTGAGGCTTGATATTGCAGGCAAACCGCGCGTGCCTTAATGGTAATGCCGCGCTCACGCTCCAGATCCATGTTGTCCAGAATCTGCTCCTCCATATCGCGCTTGGCCACCGTCTGCGTCGCCTCCAGAATGCGGTCGGCCAGCGTCGACTTGCCGTGGTCAATATGCGCTATAATCGAAAAATTACGAATATGCTTTTGTCTTTCGTTCATAAAATTCTCCGAAATTTATAAATATTCATGTTATTATATCATATATTTCCATCTTCCACAAGTGTTTTTTTAA
>JAGAUC010000256.1 GCA_017621015.1 Clostridia bacterium
GCTCAAAATGACGTATAGTTTGTGCAGACCCATTCTGCAAAAGTTTTCGCCCAGCCTTTTTTAAAAGGCTGGCCGCCGGAGGCACGTTTTCCCCCTAAGCGTCCCTCCCCGATAAATCAAAATTTGAAATAGAAAAAGACAGAATCGTTTGGATTCTGCCTTTTGCTTTTGAACATCAATCCTCAAACATGCCGCCGCCGATAAATTCGCGCAAAAGCGAGCTTTCGGGGACGAGGGAGGGATCGATGGCGGGGACAAGCGACATAGCTTCAAAGAGCTCGGTGAGCCAAGGATAGACTCTCTCGGTCTCGGGCATCGAGGCAGGGAGGAAGTTCTTGTGGATCCCCAGCTCGCAGGGGAAGAAGGTGTCGATGTCGTAATGTGCGCGGTGCTTGTAGGGCATGATATACAGATTCTCGCCGCGCTCCACGCTGTCATAAAGTGCCACGGTCGCCTCGGGTGAGCGTCCGCGCGTCCGCGCGTCGCGGATCATGCGGCGCGCCAGGCGCACCTTGGAGGGGTGAAGCAGGCGGCCGTCCGCCAGCTCGACACGCGTTCTTACGCTGACGTAAACACGCGTGGTGTAATCGTCGGCGTCGATGACCTGGGGGTTGAGCGAGTGAATGCCCTCAAGGACCAGAATCTCGTTTTTTCCCAGCCGCAGTGTCTCACCGCTACTTTGGCGCGTGTTGGTGATGAAGTCAAAACGGGGAAGCTCGACCTCGTTTACCTTATGAAGCTCGGAAAGCTGATGGTTGAGAAAATCGGCATCCAGGCGTCGAGGCGATTCCAGATCCAGCTTGTTCTCGGCGAACAGTACCTTTTCCTCCTCGGTAAGGGGAAGAAAATAATTGTCCAGTGAAAGCACGTGGGTCTCACAACCCGCATTGTCAAGAAAATGCTCGGTAAGGCGTGCCGAGGTGGTCTTGCCCGAGCCGGACGGCCCCGAGATCAGCACGATGGGGCGTGCGCCCGCATTTCGCAGAATGTCATTGGCAAGATCGGTGATCTTGTTGTGATAGGCCTCGTCGCACGCACGGATAAAGTCCGCAGGCGAAGCGCTTTTTTCAAGGATCCATTCGGTTTTCATAGGGGCTCCTTTCTCGGTGCCGTTTTCTATATACTATGGTAGTATGACAAAAAACGTCCCGAAAAATCGTATTTTTTTCATTTTACCACATTTTGGCCGTTTTGGCAAGAGGTTTTGAAAAACCGCCACACTCCTTGGAGTGTGGCGGCGTTTGTTATTTCTTTTTCTTGAGCTGTTCCCTCGTGCCGTCGGGGCGTTCGATGACGGTGTTACCGAGCGTGGCACCGAGCGAGGCACGGATCTCGGCCAGATATTCCTGACGAAGCGCCGCCTGCTCCTCGAGCTCCTCGGGGGTAAGGTCGCGAACCTTTTTCTCAGCCGCCAGATAATTGATGCGGTCGATCTTTTCCTTGACCATGCCGTTACCTCAGCGTGATGCCCAGCTTGTGTTCAAGATCGCCAAGGATCTTGCGGCTGGTCTTTTCGGCTTCCTCAACGGTCAGCGTGCGGTCAGCGGCGCGAAGCGTTACGCGGATGGAAACGCTCTTCTTGCCCTCGCCGACCTGCGTGCCGCGGTAGATGTCAAAGAGCTTGACATCCTCAACCAGCTTACCGCCGGCACGGCGTACCGAGTCAAAGATGCTTCCGACCTCAAGCGCTTCCTCACAAACAAAGGAGAAGTCACGCGTGGAGGCGGGGTACTTGGGCAGGGGCTTGTAGTGCTTTTCGCGATTTGCCGCGTCAAAGAGCGCGTCAAAGTCGATAACGGCGGCGTAGACTGGAATGTCAAGACCGTAGTTGTCGGCAGTAAGCGGATGGATCTGACCGAGCGTAGCCAGCTCCTTGCCGTCAACGCTTACGCGTGCACAGCGACCGGGATGGAACGCGGCGTCCTCGCCGTATGCCTCATACTTGGCACCGTCAATGCCGGCCAGCGTGAGAATGGCCTCAAGCACGCTCTTGAGCTTGTAGAAGTCGGTGTCGCCGTACATACCGAGCGTAAGCGAAACGCCCTCGTCGGGAAGCTCGTCCTCGTTTTCGTGCGGGATGTAGGTGCTTGCCATCTCAAAGAGTGAGACGTTTTCATTGCTGAGATTGTTGTTGCGCGCTACTACCTCAAGCATCGAGGGCAGGGCGGTGGTTCTCATTACGCTGGTGTCCTCGCCCAGAGGGTTGGAGATCACAATGGACTTGCGACGCTTGTCGTCGGCGGCCATGCGGATCTTGTCGTAATACTTGGGGCTGATGAAGGAATAGGTCTGGATCTCGTTGAGACCGAGGTCGCAGAGCATATCGGTGATGTCCACCTTCAGCTGCTGCTTGGGGGTACGGCCGCCCTGTGTTGTCTCGGCCTTGATGCGGGTTGCCTCAATCTTGTTGTAGCCGTAGATACGGATGATCTCCTCGGCAATGTCGTTCATACAGCCAAGGTCGGCGCGGAAGGAGGGAACGGTGATCTTGTCGCCCTCCACCTTGCACTCCAGTGCGGTGAGAACGTCCGTCATATATTCTCTCGAAAGCTCCACACCCAGGAAGCGGTTGATGCGGTCGGCGTCCAGCGTCAGGACCGTGGGCTGCTTCTTACCGGGGTAAAGATCGATCACGCCGTC
This sequence comes from Clostridia bacterium, assembly GCA_017621015.1. Taxonomy (GTDB): domain Bacteria; phylum Bacillota; class Clostridia; order Oscillospirales; family CAG-272; genus RGIG8775. The sequence continues at coordinate 2,641 of JAGAUC010000256.1, forward strand.
CACAACGTCACCCGCGTCCAGAAGCTCCACGAGCTCGCAGGCGCGCATAAGACCGGCCATGCAGTTTTCAGGGTCAAGACCCTTCTCAAAGCGTGCCGAGGACTCGGTTCTCATGCCGTTCTTCTTAGCGGTCACGCGAACCGACGCGCCGTCAAAGCAGGCACTCTCAAACACGACGGTGGTGGTGTCGTCCTTGATCTCGCTGTTGGCGCCGCCCATAACGCCCGCAAGCGCGCAAGGCTTATTCTTGTCGGCGATGACCAGCATTGAGCTATCCAGCGTGTGGTCGATATCGTCAAGCGATTTAAAGCACTCGCCGTCTGCCGCACGTCTTACCACGATTTCAGCGCTGTCAAGGCATTTGTAATCGAAGGCGTGCATGGGCTGTCCGTACTCCAGCATGACATAGTTGGTGATGTCAACGATGTTGTTGATGGGGCGAACGCCGGCGGCGCGCAGACGCATACGAAGCCACAGCGGAGAAGGCGCGATGCGCACGTTCTTTACCACCTTGGCTGCGTAGCGCGAGCAGAGGTCGGGCGCGTCGATGCGGACGCTCAGATGATTTTTAATATCGTCACCTGCGCCTTTTACGGCGGGGGCAGGGATGTTGTATTTGCGGCCAAAGGAAACGGCGGTCTCGCGCGCAAGGCCGATCACCGAAAGGCAATCGGGGCGGTTTGAGGTGATCTCAAATTCGACCACGTTGTCCTTCAGAAGAAGCACGTCACGGATATCCTCAACGATCTTGTCGGCCATATCCTCGTCAAGGATCAGAATGCCGTCCTCGACCTTGCCGGGCATATCGTGCGCGGTAAGCCCCAGCTCACCCATCGAGCACAGCATACCGTGCGACTCCACGCCGCGAAGCTTGCCTGATTTGATGGTGATATCACCCGGAAGCTTTGCCACGGGAATGGCGGCGGGCACGATGGCGCCCTTAAACACATTCTGTGCGCCCGTAACGATCTGCACGGGCTCGCCCTTTCCAATATCCATCTGGCAGACCAGAAGGTGGTCGCTGTTCTCGTGCGGTGTGATGGAAAGGATCTTGGCAACGACCACGTTCTCATTGTCCGCGCCCAGAGCCTCGTAGCCCTCTACCTTGGAGCCGGTGTCGGTCATACGGTCGCAATAGTCCTTGATATTTACGTCGCTGACGTCTACAAAGTCAGCAAGCCATTTCATCGAAAGATTCATATATCTCTACCTCATCAGAACTGTTCCAGGAATCTCTGGTTGTTTTCGTAGAACAGACGGATGTCGTCCACACCGTACTTGATCATAGCTACACGCTCAATGCCCATACCGAACGCAAAGCCCGAATACTCCTCGGGGTCGATATTGCAGTTGGAAAGCACGAAGGGGTGTAACATGCCGGCGCCGAGGATCTCGATCCAGCCCTCGTTCTTGCACAGACGGCAGCCCTTGCCGCCGCA
>JAGAUC010000257.1 GCA_017621015.1 Clostridia bacterium
GGGTTGTAGGGGACTTTTTTCAAAAAGTCCCCTACACGTATCTCCCCGACAAATCAAAATTTGAAGTCCACACAAAATTCGACAAAATTCATATGCTGTAACGAAGGCGCAAGCCTTCAAGAAAGGAGAAACTCCCATGTATATGGAAAACAACGACATTCGTTCTCTGCGCGACCGTGCGCCCGAGGGGTGCGCGTGCGAGCGCGGAGAGCGCGAGGTGGGAATGTCCTGTCCGCTTGGCGGCAAGCGATCCTCTCGCGCGAGCGGCCAGCGTGCGGATTGCTCGGGCTATTTTATCAGCCTTGGCGCACCGCTGGCGGCGGTCTATTCGCCCATACAGGTATGGAAGGACGTTTACTGTGAGACGCAGGCGCTGGCAAGCGGCACGCTGTTTGCCGAGCTTGACAAGCCGCTTTTGGCCAGAGGGAGGAAACGCGTATGACCCGAGAACAGAAAAAGCTGCTTGACGAGCTTCGCGCGGTGGATTTCACGCTGGTGGAAACGGTGCTGTATCTGGACGCGTACGAAAACTGCGAGGAGGCACTTGCCTACTACCACAAGCAGCACGCACGCCGCGAGATGCTGGCCAAGGAATACGAACGGCTCTACGGCCCGCTTACTGCCGCGGGCAACGTGAGCCGGACCTCGTGGGACTGGACAAAAGAGCCCTTCCCGTGGGAATACGATGCAAACTAGGGAGGTAAGCTATGTGGATCTATGAAAAGAAGCTTCAGTATCCGGTAAAGATCAAAAACCCCAATCCGGCGTTGGCAAACGTCATCGTGTCGCAGCTGGGCGGCCCCGACGGGGAGCTGGGGGCGGCCACGCGCTATCTCAACCAGCGGTTTTCGATGCCCAAGGGTAAGGTGATGGGCATTCTCACCGATATCGGCTCGGAGGAGCTGGCGCACATGGAAATGATCGGTGCCATCCTTTACCAGCTTACGCGCAATATCGACCCCGAGGACATTGTCGGCACGCCGTTTGCCGGCTATTTTGTCGACCACACGACGGGTGTGTATCCGTCCTCGGCGGCGGGTGTGCCGTTTGACAACAAGTACACCGGTGTCAAGGGCGACGCACTGGCGGACCTTAACGAGGACCTCGCCGCCGAGCAAAAGGCGCGCGTGACCTACGACAACATTCTGCGTATGGTCGACGACCCCGACGTCCGCGACCCCATCAAGTTCCTGCGTGAGCGCGAGATCGTTCACTACCAGCGCTTTGGCGACGCCCTGCGTCTGACGATGGACGAACTCGATTGCAAGAATATCTACGCCTTCAATCCCTCGTTTGACAAATAAAAGCAGGGAAAGGGGGACTCGTTCTGGGTCCCCCAAAGAAAAGGGCGGAGCCGTAGGCTCCGCCCTTTGAGAGTTTATTTTGCCCGTGTATGCTCCAGGCGCAAAAGCAGCCTTTGGAGCGGAACGATGAGCGCGCCCGCGGCGACGTTTCCCAGCATATGCAGAAAGTCAAACCAAAGGCCCGTGCCGATCCACGCCAGCGTTTGCGAAAGGTTAAAGCCGAACACCAGCGCGTTGTACGGCGCAAACAGCACGCCGAACAGCATGCCGTGCAGTCCGCAGACCGCCATGTAGACAATGGGTGCCACGCGCGGTGGCATTTTTCTTGGCAAAAGCATGGTCACGCCCCAAAGGATCGTCCACACATACAGGTATGCACCCCACCAATGGTAGGGGAAGCCGTAGTACAGGCCCAGTAAAAAGACGAACAGGTAGATGGGGATGAGCGCCTTTGCCCGATAGACCAGCGTGAAGGTGATCACAAGCGCGCCAAGCAGGTGAATGTTGGGTGCCAGCTCCATGATCAGCTTGGAGCAGAACAACAGCACACCCAGCATGGCGAAGGTGACCGTTTCACGAAGGGTCAAAAGCGGCTTATGGTTCATTTGGTGCGTGTGAGCGTATAGGTCTCGCCGTCCTCGGGTGCCGTTTGATCCACGCCCGTCATGGCGTACTCGCCGCCAATGAGGAAGGACCAGTAGGTGCCGTCGGTGTTATAATCGGCTAGCACGCCGCATACGCTTTGAATGTAAAGGCCGTAGGGGCCGTCCTCGCCCGTGACCAGCTCCTTCTCAAGCAGCGCCTCGCCGACCGTGGCGCAGGCCGTGGTGATCTCGCCGCCATAGAGCTTTGTGCCGTCAAGGTCGTACGCCTCGAAGGTAAAGGTCTTTTCCGAGCCGTCGTTGCTCGGCTTTTGCGTTCCGCAGGAAGCTACCGAAAGTGCCATAACCGCGATCAGCACCAAAGGAAGAACCCTGGAAACAAAGAAATTCCGTGTTGTTTTCATTGTTTTTTCTCCTTTTTTATTTGGTTTTTCGGGCGGCTGCCTATTGTGGCTTTCGCACAAGCAGCTCTCGCGGCAAGTCTTCCGGCTCGCAAACGGACTCCGGGCCTTCTCGCGGTCTCCCGCAATGGCAACGCACACGCGGCTGTGCGCCGGACTCCTTTTTTGCATACGGCGACGGGCTCGCGCAGGCCTCTCACCTGCTTCCTTGTTAGGCGCTCTCGCGCACCGCTTCCCGTGTCCTTTTCGGACAGGCACATTATAACACAAATTTCGCCCTTTGGCAAGAATTTTGCAAATGTTTACAAAAAAGAATTGTATTTTCTTTGCCTATGCGGTATGATAAAGGTTGGAATTATATAAATTGAAGTTTGTCGGGGAGAAACGTGCAGGGGACTTTTTGAA